>JBOFCW010000311.1:0-25364 GCA_051646395.1 Bacteroidales bacterium | reverse complement strand
CCTCTACAGAGGACTCTGTTGTCTTCCGCGGAGGACAACAGAGTCCTCTGCCGGGGAGACATCCCCAACGCGGTTTACTATATATCTGCGCCCAATTCGGAGCATTGAAAGTTTGTATACTTCAACTAATATTTTGAATCCTTAGCTCCTGCTTATGTTTTAGTAATGATACCATCCGTCAACGTGGCTTGCTGAAGGCTATTTTCTTTTGCCTGAATACAGATGTAGATAAGCGGCACATCCGAAGTACATTTTAACGACCGTTCTGTTGATGTTGCAACACGAATCACCGAGCCGCTTTCTACCTGAAATCGATCTACACCGGCATCGAAGATTCCTGTTCCACTCAAAATAATGTAATTCTCTTCATTTTGCTTGTGACAGTGAAAGAATGGGGAGCTAGCCTGTGGCTCAAGAGACCCGAAGGAAATTTCGCAGGAAGATGAATTCACTAAATCTTTCATAAACTTTTTTCCTTTAAAAGCAGACAGATCACCCACTGATATATGAGTGAAAGGTGCTCTATTTTCATTTTTTTCCATAATGAATTATTTTAGTTCTGGATAATCGGTTTAAATCCTCGTTAAATGAAACAAATTCGAGCCTAATAAACAATAAATTACGAATAAAAAGAAGGTTCGGGACTAAAGAAGACACAACTACTCCAAGACAAGTTTAGAGATTCTCAATTTTGAGACTACTACTTAAACGTTTTCACGACAACTTTACATCTATCGCTAGTCATATTCCATACGACCGACACCCCTCGATCTCACCATTCTAAGATCGGACGCTCTCACTACTTTTAGCCCATTGCCCATCACACCGAAGGAGAATGACTTGCGTCGATGATTCTAAGAAGCCAATTCCTTCGTATTCCTTTTTTTGTTATAAATTACTTATTTCATCCTATTTTTGAACCAACACACCTCATAATTTGTAAAATCATTGAAAGCAGAATCCGCATGGATATTCAAACACGCGCTCTGTTTACTATTTAAACTTTACAACTATGAGTTTTATCTGGTTTATCATTATCGGAGCACTTGCCGGCTTTATCGCAGGCAAATTAACCCAAGGAGGAGGCTTTGGCCTTGTCATCAACCTGGTAGTCGGTATTATCGGCGGTTTATTAGGTGGATTTGTATTCGGGCTTTTTGGTTTTCATACCACCAACATTATCGGAAGCCTAATCACTTCTGTTGTGGGAGCCGTAATTTTTCTCTGGATCATTTCTTTATTCAAGAGAAAAAAGGAATAACTCTCGTTTTGTAAAACACAAAAAAGCAGCTTCTAAAATTTCAAATTGAAATAACGGAAGCTGCTTTTTACTTTTATCCTCCCTTTGAAACAACATACCAACTTCTCGAAGAGAAAAAAATTAATGATAATAAATTTAAGAAACAATTCATTCCATCCTCACAATAATTTTTAAATTAGGATTTCTTAGCCTCACCAAAAGCCTCATTACTGACAATCCTTTTTATATTAGATATTTAATTCAAAACCCATTGACAATGAATATCATTCACAATAAAGAAGAAAAAAAATTTGAAATCAATAACAACGAAGGAAAAGCATACCTGAGCTATATTATCAGCAACAACTCATTAGATGTCAGACACACGTTTGTCCCAAACGAAATGCGGGGTCAGGGAATTGCTGCTATTCTGGTAAAAGCGGCTTACGACTTTGCCATTGAAAATCAACTCAAACCCGTTGCTACGTGTTCTTATGCCGTTGTGTGGCTTCAAAGACACCCGGCGTATCAAGGAACAATCGGTGATGATTATGCCGGCGAGGGAACGTGCGCACTCTGACAAAACGCTCCATACTGAATCATCTTGTCAACCTCATCCTTCACGCTTATTTATATGAATATAATTTCCCTTTTAGTGTTTTTTACTGCATTTATCTTAGCCATCGCAACCCTTTATTTCTTTAAAACAAAACGCTACTCGTTCTCCAAACGGGTATTTGCCGGCATGGGAATAGGTTTGATATTGGGCATTGCAACCCAATTATTCATGCCTGACACATTAACACCCGTGGCATTAGAATGGACCGAAATTATCGGAGGAGGATATGTACGTTTATTACAAATGATTGTCGTCCCCCTGATATTCATCTCGATCCTTTCTGCTATCCTCAAGCTCGATCCATCCGACAAAAGTATCGGAAGATCAAGTATGATGATCATAGCCATCTTGATCGGAACAGCGATCATTGCTGCACTTGTCGGGATCTTAACAGCCAATGCGTTCAATCTATCAATGGGCGGACTGACACAGGGAAGCCAGGAACTAACTCAGGCCGCACTGCTAGAACAACGTTCCGGCCAACTTAATTCAAGCTCATTCGCAGAACGCATTCTTGCATTCATCCCAACAAACATATTCAGCGACCTTAGCGGATCCAGAAGCACTTCGATGATTGCCATCGTGATATTTTCCGGTTTACTCGGAATATCCTCACGCGGCCTGCTCAGAAGAAAAGAGGAGATCTTTGTCCGTTTTAAAAACGGGGTACTTGTCATTCATGACGTTATTCTCGAGCTTGTAAAATTCATTCTCAGACTAACACCTTATGGCGTACTCGCTCTTACTTTTAAGATTGCTGCAACAAGTCAGGTGCATGAAATCATGCAGTTAGGCAATTTCATACTGGCTTCATATGTCGCTCTAATCTCGATGTTCCTAATCCATCTTGCATTGATTGCCTTATCCGGAACGAACCCCTTGAGCTTTCTTAAAAAAGTGATCCCGGTATTAGTCTTTGCATTTACCTCCAGAAGCAGTGCAGCTTCGATTCCGATGAATATCCGGACACAAATTGATAAACTCAACATCAACGAAGGCATCGCAAACCTGGCCGCAACACTGGGTGCTTCAATCGGCCAAAACGGTTGTGCAGCAATCTATCCGGCAATGCTTGCTGTTATGATTGCTCCCGGAGTGGGCATAAACCCCACAGATCCTCATTTCATCATCGAACTTGTCGCAGTTGTCGCAATCAGCTCTTTCGGAGTGGCAGGAGTAGGAGGTGGAGCAACATTTGCAGCTCTCATGGTCTTATCCAACATGAACCTGCCAGTCGCTCTTGTTGGTTTACTTATTTCCGTAGAACCCCTTATCGACATGGGTCGCACAACTTTAAATGTAAATGGAAGCATCGTAGCGGGTCTAATAACCAACCGTTTTTACGATAAACCAAATAAAATATCCGAATAATACTTATCTTCAAACCCAATTAAACATTTGGTTTGAAGATAATCAGAAATAAAAATTATTCAACACATGACAACATTTATACAATATGCGAAATGCGGCACTTGCCGCAAAGCCGCCAAATGGTTACAAGAAAACAATATCGAAGTAGAAACGCGCGATATCATCGGACAAAACCCGACCATCGAAGAACTAACTGATTGGATCAATAACAGCAATTTACCAGTCAACAAGTTTTTTAATACAAGCGGTGTGCGCTACAAAGAATTGAATGTAAAAAACCTGATCAAAACAGCGACACCGGAAGAACTGATTCAACTTCTTGCCACAGAAGGCAAATTGGTCAAACGCCCGATACTCGTTAATGACCAAAGCATCTTAATTGGCTTCAAAGAAGAAGAATGGGCTCAAACACTCCTTTAATTAAATCCATATAAAATAGAATCATACCATGAAACACTATTTGCTATTCTCAATCATCATTCTTTTCAACTTGCATCTTTCCGGACAAAGCCAATTTGAAGGAAAAACATTCACATCAAAGAAAGGTACAAATATAAACTACCGTGAACTCAAACCGGAAGCCCAGAACCACGACCAGAGCTTTCCTTTAGTTATATTTATGCATGGCGCAGGCGAAAGAGGATCTGATAATACAAAGCAACTGACTCACGGTGCTAAAATGTTTGAAAATCCGGTAAATCGGGAAAAATATCCGGCATATGTTCTATTTCCTCAATGCCCTGAAGCCGGCTATTGGGCCTACAATCAACGCCCCATTAGCTTCGTGCCCGATTCTATGCCGATAACCGCATCCCCGACACCTCTTATCGAAACCATCAGCGAATTGATCTCATCCTATTCCCAAATGCCAGAAATTGATGCGAATAGAATATATATCATCGGAATCTCCATGGGGGCAATGGCTACATATGATCTAGTCGGACGATATCCGGAATTATTCACCGCTGCAATTCCTATCTGCGGGACAGTAAATTCCAGAAGATTAGCCAATATCCAAAATGTAAAATTTCGCATTTTCCACGGAGACGAAGATTATGTAGTTCCGGTTGACGGGTCACGG
Organism: Bacteroidales bacterium; assembly: GCA_051646395.1. Taxonomy (GTDB): domain Bacteria; phylum Bacteroidota; class Bacteroidia; order Bacteroidales; family JAUNSR01; genus JAUNSR01. Next base: position 21,053 of record JBOFCW010000311.1, on the reverse strand, counting down.
GAAGCCTATAAAGCATTAAAGAATAAAGGAGTTCAAGTGGAATACTTCGAAATGCCGGGGATAAATCATGGCAGTTGGAATCCTGCATTCAATCAACCCGATTTTATGTCATGGCTTTTCAGCCAAACGAAAAACGAAGAAATCGAAATACCTAATCTGGATTAAAAAATAAAAAAGGTTAATCCAACAAACATAGTTCACTCAATATCAGAATTGTATACAAAACGAATTGAAAAAACAAAAAACACCTATTTGGAGTTTTAAAAAAACAACCTATATTTGCATCGCAATCGGGAAACAACGATACCCGAAAATAAACTCCAAACGGTGTGGTAGTTCAGCTGGTTAGAATACCTGCCTGTCACGCAGGGGGTCGCGGGTTCGAGTCCCGTCCATACCGCAAGAGCGTCAGAATCGAAAGATTTTGACGCTCTTTTTTTTATCAAACACTCAATCTTTTTTAATATCCATGAGCATTTTTCTCATTTATTTGTTTACTAAATGTATAATGACATTTCAATAAAAATATTATGAGAAAAGCATTCACCTTATTTTTAATCCTGATATCCCTCAACACAATTGCCGAACGCAAGAAAGTAGGTCTGGTTCTTGGTGGTGGTGGCGCCAAAGGCGCAGCTCATATCGGAGTTCTTAAAATATTGGATGAAGCTGGAATTCCGATAGACTATATCGCAGGAACAAGCATCGGCGCAATCGTCGGAGCATTGTATGCGACCGGACATAAGCCAGAACAAATCGACAGCCTCATGCGAAAACTCGATTGGTCTGTATTATTAAGCGACCAGACACCTCAGAAAAACAGATTTTATTACCTAAAAAAAAAAGACTGGAAATATGCACTCAGCATTCCATTAGAAAAAACAATAAAAATACCAGCCGGAATCATTACGGGCCAAAACATCCTTAATTTATTTTCCGACCTGACTATAGGCTATCACAATATCACATCCTTCGATAGTCTCCCAATCCCTTTCGCCTGTGTGGCCACAGATATGAGCAAAGGCAAATCCGTCGTATTATCTTCAGGATCCCTGCCTCTTGCAATGAGATCCAGCATGTCAATACCGGGACTATTTGCTCCCGTCAAACTAGACAGCATGATACTTGTTGATGGAGGAGTACTAAACAACCTTCCCACAAATGTAGCTCTCGACATGGGTGCCGATATCACAATCGGAATCGATCTGGCAACCCCAGGCCCCAACAACGAAGAATTAACAGGATTCAATGGGATGATTAATAAACTGGTTGATATAATGGGCAAAACAGATTATGAAAAAAACAAAGATTCCCTTTCATTGTACATCCATCCGAATTTAATCGGGTTCAACACCCTTAGTTTCAACTCCGCAGACATGGACTCCATGTACCTGCGTGGTATGGAGGCAGCAAAAAAAAAATTACCTGAAATCCTTGCTCTCAAAAACACCATATACAACGGAGACACAGCTAACATTATCCCAAAAGCAATAAAACAAAATTATTACTCCAATTGGAACTATGACGACACAATACGCATTTCTAAAATCCATTTCGACAGCATCTCCACAAAAGACGCAAAATGGCTTAAAAAACAAATCAAAATAAACGAAAACAGCACGATTTCAATTAACGACATAAATAACGCAATTTCAATAATAGATGGCCTTGACCTGTTCTCGAGCGTCACCTATGAACTCTCCTCTTCTACACCAGCCGAACTCACCTTCTATCTTAAGAAGAAAGCTTTAACTCAGTTAAATGTCGGATTCAGGTTTGACTCCGAAAGCATGGCCTCCATTTTGCTAAATACAACTCTCTCTCAGAACTTCATGCGTGGATCAGAATTATCTATAACCGCAAAACTTGATAAAAACCCCTATCTAAACCTTGGATACAAATGGGGACCCGGCCCATTTAATAAAATCGGATTAGATTATGAACTAGGCTACCACAACTTTAATCTGTACAAACACAACAAACGGATTGATAATTTATCTTTCTTCTGGCAATCGGCTGAAATAAAATACGAACGTTCATTTAAAAACATCGAACTAACCGGCGGCCTGGAATGGGACTATTTCGGATATTCAAACGAAGTTTACGATACAGACTACAACCCCATGCCAATCCATCCCGGTTCATTCGTCAATTATTTTCTACGCCTGAATCTTGCTTCTTTCAACAACCGCTATTATCCTCATACCGGATGGATGGGGTATGCAAAAATCCAAATGATCACAGACAACTTCCTGGGATACAACGGCAAATCACCGATAGGCACACTGGAATTTGATATCCAGACAGCGTTACCATTAGCCAAAAGAATAACACTTATCCCCCATCTTTCAGGTCGAATGATCTGGGGAGATGAGATACCTGCGATCTATCAAAATTACATGGGAGGGGATATTAGCGGGAGATATCTGCCTCAACAGATTGCTTTTCCGGGAATAAGGAATATTCAACTTTTCAAAAACACACTTCTATCAGGGAGAATGTCTTTAAGATACCATATCTACAAAAGACACTATGCTTTTCTTATCGGATCATATGCTAAAAACTCAGACAAACCCATCGAACTCCTCAATGGCAAAAACATATGGTCCGGAGCAATCAAATACAGCTACAATTCTCCGATAGGCCCTATAAGCACCGAAATCCAATATTCCAATTGGGTAAAACGAGTTGGCGTATATTTTAATCTGGGATATTATTTCTAAATCATATTTATAGAAAAAAAGCGTTGCTTTTGTGCATTTAACAACAAAAGCAACGCTTTATTACATATAAGCAACAAAGAATTTAATTACAATAATCCTTTAAAACCACCATCAATTGCTTTCTAGCTAAAAAAATCCGACTTTTCACCGTTCCGATCGGAATATTTAGCTGCTCCGAAATTTCATGATATTTAAACCCCAGCAAATGCATCGAAAATGGTGTTCGAATATCAAATTCCAAAGCATCAAGCGCCTTCTTCATATCCTTCAAAGAAAGAACGCTTTCTGGCGAAGCATAACCCGTATTAGCAGGCAAATTAAGCTGATACAACTCTTCTGCCGGAGTAACAAAACGCTGCTCGCGCACCATTTTGCGGTAATTATTAATAAAAATATTACGCATCAGCGTAAAGACCCATGCTTTAAAATTCGTATCCGCTACGAATTTGTCCTGATTATCAAGGACACGAAGGGTAGTCTCCTGAAGAAGATCCTTTGCATCCTCCCGGTTCTCAGTCATGCTCAACGCAAAACTAAACAACCGATCCTGAAGCCCCAATAATTGCTCTTGTAATGTTACGTTTGACATTTGTTTGTTTTTTAGCGGTTAACAATTAAAAACATAGAAACCTGTAATTTTTAAAAATGTTAGCAAGTCAAATATACAATAGTGATTCGTAAATTCCAAAACTTTATTCAAATATTTTTTTGATTATTTTACATCATTGCAAGATTATTTCAAAAACAAATTTGATAACTCTCTGCCAAAGCTATGATTTTAGTTATAAAATAACAAATTACACTAATTGCATAATTATGCAATTAGCTGCAAACCATGACTTGTTTTAATTTTTATTCACCTAATAAAAGCCTTATTTGGCACAATTCTACACACCGATATACTTCTCCATAGAAAACATATTGAACAACCTCAACTTTCCCCAAAAAGATTAATTAATTTTATATCTTCCTCAATAACAAAAAATTCCACCTGAATTATCCTCACTTCAAAATACTCAAATTCGAATCGAAAAGCCATTAACTAATATTGATATATAAATTCCCGAAATTCAAAATATATACTTTTATTTTGCAGTTTATAAATAATTTGGCGGATTACGCGCTTAATTTAAACTTTCTTCAAAGGACATAATTAAAGGGTATAATCGCAATGACTCATCGGGCCGGAAAACCAAACCATTGGGATTTAAATGGCACATTTGACGTTAACGTAAAAAAGTAAATATACGCAGATGAAAAAAAGAACGGGCATATTGATTCTCTTCAGTATCATTGCTACAACAATTATGGCAAAGCAAACATGGAGCGAAACAAAAGATACCACTTCCCATAATATAAAAGAAAAAAATCTTCGGTTCAGCATTCTTGGCGGACCAGGATATACTCCCGACTTCGGGTTTGTCATCGGAGGATCCGCCCTTTTCACCTTCAGCACCAACCCCTCAGACTCCAGCTTGCAGAGGAGCGTGTTACCATTATCATTCGGTATTACGTTTGCCAAACCACTCGGTGTAAATGCAATGCTAAAACCTCAGTTATTTTTCAAGGAAGATAAAATGCGCCTTTTTGGGACATTCATTTACAAAAACACGAATGACAATTATTATGGTGTGGGATATAAGACAAATAAATCTGTAGAACGTGGGCCGGAATTCACACAGTTCACGGCTAGTGCTATTCAAGTTAATCCCATATTCATGTTTCGTATCCCGAAAACAAATTTTTTCGTAGGTCCGATGCTGGATTTTTACACTGAAAAGCTAACTAATCCGGGTAAATACGTTTTACAAGACCCGCTTTATATCAAGCAGGGCGGAGATTCTCTTGGTTTAAAAACCATATCTAGCGGATTAGGATTCGTCACAACTTATGACACGCGCGATGTTGCCGCAAATGCCTATAATGGTGTTTATTTCGAACTGAAAGCGGCGTATTATGCAAAATGTTTTGGCGGAAATTACAACTTCGGTGCTCTCTCGTTCGATTATCGTCAATATCTGAAACTATCCGCTTTGGGCGACCGAAGAGTCCTGGCTTGGAATGTCAGTAGTAAAAATGTGTTCGGAGATGTTCCTTTCACACGTTATCCATTAATCGGCAGCCCATTTGATTTAAGAGGATATTACATGGGACAATATCGGGACAAATCAACACTGGTTGGCCTGGCTGAATACCGGCACATGTTCAATTTTGGAAATGAAACGAAAACAAAACGTTTTTTCAGCAGATTTGGCTTTGCCACTTGGGCGGGTGTCGGACTTATGGGCCCACAACCTATTAAATTCGAGGCTGTTTTACCAAATTTCGGAGCAGGTTTACGGATTGAACTTCAACCGCGTATGAATTTCCGACTCGATGTCGGATATAGTCCGGTTGATAAACAAACTTTAATCTATTTCAATATGACGGAAGCCTTTTAACAAAAAAGGCTTTTTTAATGCAAATAGGTAATAAGGAACAATTAAAATCAGAAAACAGACACTCTTTTTATAAGCAAAAACGAATGCTTATTTTAACTTTGCACTTTATTTTGAATTCATTACTATGACTGAAATATTAGATTTAGCTATCCGTGCCGCACTTGAAGCAGGAGATGAAATCATGACCATTTATACTGATCCGAACAGCGATTTTGAAATCGAACGCAAAAATGACAATTCACCTTTAACCATTGCCGATAAAAAGAGCAACGAGGTGATTATGTCTTTTCTTCAAAATACACCATATCCCGTTTTAAGCGAAGAAGGTAAACAAATCTCCTTCGAAGAACGCTCAAACTGGCAAACTCTATGGATTGTAGATCCTTTAGACGGCACCAAAGAATTCATAAAAAGAAACGGCGAATTTACCGTAAATATCGCACTGGTTAGCAAAGGTATTCCGTTAATGGGTGTCATTTATCTTCCAGTCAAAAGAATCCTGTATTTTGGAGCTCAAAATATCGGCTCGTTTAAAACAGAAATCAAAGATAGTTATACTGGCGATTTCTCGGTGAATACAGCTGAGGCATTAAGTCGCTTACCTGAAAAGGACAAAGCCAGACCTTTCAGGGTTGTAGCCTCTCGCTCTCATTGCAGCGAAGAAACCAAAGCATTCATTGAGAAACTGGAAAAAACGCATGGCACAGCAGAACTTGTCAGTAGCGGCAGCTCAATCAAAATCTGTATGGTTGCTGAAGGTAGTGCTGATATTTATCCCCGTTTTGCTCCTACGATGGAATGGGATACGGCAGCTGGCCATGCCATTGCACTTTATGCAGGAAAACAAATCTACCAACAAGACAATATTACACCATTAGCATACAATAAAGAAAACTTATTGAATCCTTTTTTTATTGTCAGATAAACCTATTCACTTATGCCTATGTCCGGACAAGGTATTTATGTTCTAATCTTAATCATCGGAATGATTGCCATTCTCTTAAAAGACCGCATGCGGCCGGGAATGACTTTATTTACCATCGTTATTTTAATGATGGCAGCAGGTGTTATAGATTCCAATGAAGCCTTGGCTGGATTTAGTAACCGGGGAATGATTACCGTTGGTTTGCTGTATCTTATCAGCGAAGGAGTCAGTCGAAGTGGCGCATTGAATCGCATCGCAGCCATGATGCTCCCTCAACGAAAAAGCACCATGTCTAAAATGCTGACTCGTATGCTGGTTCCGGTTTCTACCCTTTCGGCTTTTCTAAACAATACTCCTATCGTGATTATCTTCGCTCCTATGTTCAAACGGTGGGCGGAAATAATGAATGTACCATCTAAAAAAATCCTGATTCCCCTATCCTACGCCACAATCCTGGGAGGAATGTGTACAGTGATCGGGACGACAACCAATCTGGTGGTTGACGGAATGATGATCAGCGAGACGGGTAAAGGGATGGCTCTTTTCGAGATAGGGAAGGTTGGTTTTCCGATTGCACTGGTAGGACTTCTTTATATCATATTTGCATCCAGATATCTGCTTCCGGGCAATGTAAACAAGCAGCATGCCAACCCGGAAGGGCCCAAAGAATACTATTATGACGTTACAATCCATCCCGGAAGCAAACTGATCGGTAAAACGATTTCTTCAGGAAAATTAGACACGTTGAATGATATGCGTGTCATTTCGCTCATCCGCAAACAGCAAGTGATTTCGGCCGAAACAGAAGAACTGACTCTTTTGGAAAACGATAAAATGGTTCTTGCCGGTAATTCCAGAGGATTAAACCGACTCATGCTTACGGCCGATCTTTCTTTGAATTGTCTGCACAATTGTGACAATAGTTTTCGCGATACGGCAACAAAACAAGTAGAGGCTGTATTAGCGCCACGTTTTCCGGGTATCGGTAAAACATTGGGTGAATTCGATTTTTATCGTCACTATGGGGCCATAGTTATGTCTCTTCACCGAAATGGCGAACGGATCACACAGGGACTTAATAACATCTGTTTAACAGAGGGTGACAATCTGGTATTGCTGACAGATGACACATTCATGAGCGCTTGGGGAGAGTCGAGTGTATTTTATCTCCTTTCAGAAACAGGAGAGATAAAAAAGCCGGCTCCTTCCCGTAAACGCACCTTTGCGTTGATCCTAACGGGACTGATGATCATTGGAGCAGCTCTCGGTGATAAAATACACCTTCCCTGGAATTTCAAAGTCGACATGCTTTCCATGGCTGCACTAACAGCAATCATCATGGCATGGACCAATATTTTCCCTGCTAAAAAATACACAAAATTCATCAGCTGGGATGTAATGATCACCATTGCTAGTGCTTTTGCCATCAGCAAAGGGATGATTAATTCAGGCATGGCTGCCTATATTGCTCAACATACTATCGGTGCGGTCTACGACCTGGGACCACATGCTGTTCTTGCTGTTCTATTCCTGATTACCTGTTTGTTTACAGAAGTAATTACAAATAATGCAGCGGCGGCTCTGGCATTTCCCATTGCTCTGGAAGCGTCCAAGCAACTTGGGGTAGATCCGTTTCCTTTTTTCGTGACCATCTGTATGGCGGCATCAGCAAGTTTTCTTACTCCCATCGGATATCAGACGAATCTGATCGTACAAGGAATCGGAAACTATCGTTTCAGCGATTACCTGAAAGTGGGATTACCACTTTCCCTGATCGTTTTTATTATGTCGGTGATCTTGATTCCCTTCATATGGCCATTTTAAATAGTGCAAAAAGAAAATATACATAAGAAATCAGTTATGAGTAATCATATCTATCCTATCTTCGATCAAACGCTTCAACGTTCGGATCGGGAAAAGCTTTTAAATCAAAAGTCTAAGGTTATCTGGTTTACGGGATTATCCGGATCGGGAAAAAGTACCTTGGCCATTGCCCTGGAACGGGAACTAAACAACCGGGGGATATTATGCTATCTATTAGACGGAGATAATATCCGCACCGGAATCAACAACAATTTAGGATTTTCAGAAGATGACCGCATCGAAAACATCCGCCGAATTGCGGAAGTATCAAAATTATTTGTTGATTGTGGCGTAATAACACTTGCTGCATTCATCAGTCCGACGAACGAGATTCGGAATAATGCGGCATCCATTATCGGGCAGGATAACTTTATCGAAGTGTTTGTCAGCACTCCCCTTGAGATTTGTGAACAACGCGATATAAAAGGGCTGTATAAAAAAGCCCGTACCGGTGAAATTAAAAATTTCACCGGTATCTCCTCCCCTTTTGAAGCACCGGAAAATCCGGCGATCTCGATAGACACTTCTCGTTATGAGCTTGGAGATTGCGTAAATCAGCTTTTGGAGGTCATTTTACCTTTGATCGAACAGAAAAAAAAATAAAACATTTTATATATGTCTGAATATAATCTTAGTCACCTTCGACAATTGGAAGCCGAAGCAATACATATTATCCGTGAAGTGGCTGCGGAATTTGAAAATCCGGTAATGCTTTATTCTATCGGAAAAGATTCGTCCGTGATGGTACGTCTTGCTGAAAAGGCTTTTGCTCCGGGCAAAGTTCCATTTCCATTGATGCATATCGATTCCAAATGGAAATTTAAAGAAATGATCGAATTCCGCGATAAATACGCCAAAGAGCATGGATGGGATCTAATCGTTGAATACAATAAAGAAGCATTCGAAGCCGGCGTAGGCCCTTTTTCTCACGGAAGCAAAGTGCATACCGATCTGATGAAAACGCAAGCTCTTCTAGGAGCTTTGAAAAAACACAAATTCGATGCTGCTTTCGGTGGTGCCCGTCGTGACGAAGAAAAATCTCGTGCAAAAGAGCGTATTTACTCTTTCCGTGATCAGTTCCAACAATGGGATCCGAAAAATCAACGTCCGGAATTGTGGGACATCTATAATGCACGTGTAAACAAAGGCGAATCTATCCGCGTCTTTCCACTTTCAAACTGGACAGAACTGGATATCTGGCAATATATCCGCTTAGAAAACATTCCGATCGTCCCTTTATATTTTGCAAAAGAACGCCCTGTCGTTGAAACTGACGGAACCATGATTATGGTGGATGACGAACGAATGCCGGCCGATCTTGTTTCTCAAGCCAAAATGAAAATGGTACGATTCCGCACATTGGGCTGTTATCCTCTGACTGGCGCTATCGAATCAGACGCAGCTACCATTGAAGATATTGTTGCTGAAATGATGACGACAACAAAATCAGAGCGATCTACCCGTGTAATCGACTTTGATCAGGAAGCAAGCATGGAACAAAAGAAACGCGAAGGTTATTTTTAATTGAGACAAAATGGATTCAAAACTAAATATAAAAGAGTTTCTCGATAAAGACGAGAAAAAAGACTTACTACGTTTATTGACTGCCGGTTCGGTTGATGATGGTAAATCCACACTGATCGGTCGCTTGTTATTTGATAGTAAAAAACTATATGAAGATCAGCTGGATGCTCTGGAGCGTGACAGCAAACGCGTTGGTAACGCCGGAGCCGGTGAAATCGACTATGCCCTTCTGCTGGATGGTTTGAAAGCTGAAAGAGAACAAGGTATTACGATTGACGTTGCTTACCGTTATTTTTCAACAAATAAACGAAAATTTATTATCGCCGATACTCCGGGACACGAACAATATACCCGTAATATGATTACCGGTGGATCGACAGCTAACCTTGCGATCATTCTTGTTGATGCCCGCACGGGGGTAATTACACAGACTAAACGCCATACCTTTCTTGTATCGTTGTTAGGGATCAAACATGTCGTTTTGGCTGTGAACAAGATGGATCTTGTCAACTATGACGAAAACGTATTCAATCAGATCGTTTCCGATTATAAAAACTTCGTAACCCGTTTGGATATTCCGGATATTAAACCAATTCCGATTTCTGCTCTGAAAGGAGACAATGTGGTTGAAGTTACCGAAGCGATGCCATGGTATAAAGGAGAATCTTTACTTGAATTCCTTGAAAATGTTCATATCGGAAGCGACTACAACTACGAGGACTTCCGGTATCCGGTTCAGTATGTTTTACGCCCAAACCTTGATTTTCGTGGTTTTTCAGCTAAGGTAGCATCCGGTATCGTAAAAAAAGGCGATGAAATCATGGCTCTGCCTTCCGGTAAGAAATCGCGCATAAAAGGTATTCACACGTATGAAGGTGAGATCGATCAGGCTTTTGCACCGATGTCTGTAACATTGACTCTCGAAGATGAAATCGACATCTCACGAGGCGAAATGATTGTTCATCCCGATAATCAACCCTCAATCGACCGTCATTTCGAGGCGATGCTCGTATGGATGGATGAAGAAGCGATGGATCCGCGTAAGCAGTTCTTCATCAAACATACGACGAACATGACCAAAGCGCGTATCGATGAAATCCGATATAAAATCGATGTCAACACGCTTGAACAATCAAAAGTTGACTTTTTCTCGTTGAACGAAATCGGACGCGTTGTACTTACTACAAACAAACCTTTATTGTTCGATTCGTATAAGAAAAATAAAAATACCGGAGCCTTCATCCTTATCGATCCGATTACCAACAACACCAGTGCTGTAGGTATGATCATCGAAAAGCTGAATAACAAAGATTTGCCATCACGCATCAATGATATCAACAGAGAGCGTGCTCAGGAGGGAAAATCATTGATATCGGTAAAGGAACGCGAAGAGCGTTTCGGCCAGAAAGGGCAAACTTTATGGATCACGGGTCTTGCCGGAAGCGGTAAAAAGGAACTTGCTTATATCCTCGAAAGACGTCTGTTTGATGAGGGTAAGACCGTTGTTGTTTTAGACGGATCTTCTGTTCGTGCCGGACTTTCTCATGAACTGGATTTCACGCCTGCCGACCGCGCCGAACACCTCCGCCGTGTGGCTCACATGAGCAGATTGCTTAATGAGCAGGGGATCATCACTATCTGTGCATTCCGTTCTCCTGACGAATCAATTCGCAGCCAGGTGAAAGATATTATCGGACAGGAACGTTTTACGTTGATTTACATGAACGAATCTATCGATTCTTGCAAAGATCGTCAGCCTGAACTTTATAAAGAAGCCGAAGCAGGACATATCATTGACGTTCCTGGTATAGATGTTCGTTATGATATTCCGCAGGATGCAGATGTAGTTGTGAGAACTTCTGAAATTGAAGTCATCGAAGACCTGATCCGCAGAATTTAATTTAAACACAAAGAAATTTCATATATGGGATTATTAGAATTCAGTAAACTACCGGTCAACACGATGGTGGGAGCAAAATGGAAAACATTCCAGACAACCTCCCGGAATCAGCAGATCGACAAAGGATATAAAGGTAAGTTTTACCTGACCAAAGGCATATGCCGTTTGCTTTCGTTGTTGCAGCCCCTTGAAGATGCCCGCATCAAAAAACTTACAGAAACCAAAGAATATGAAGACCAACCGGTATTCATTCTTGGCCATTGGAGAAGCGGTACAACATTCGTTCACAACATTCTTTCTTTGGATCAGCACTTCGGTTATAATACGACTTATCAAACCGTATTTCCGAATCTAATGCTATTTGGACAGAATTTCTTCAAGAAAAGCATGGCCTATCTGATGCCAGATAAGCGTCCTACTGACAACATGGAACTGAATGTGGATCTGCCGCAGGAAGAAGAGTTCGCTTTGTCGAACTTGACGACAGTGAATTATTACAACTTCTGGTTTTTTCCGAAATCATGGAACGAATATACCAATAAGTTCCTGACATTTCGTGATGCCTCTGCTGCCGAGAAAAAAGAGTTTCAGGATACGTTCCGCCAGCTTGTAAAGGTTTCTTTACATAATACAAATGGTACTCAGTTCTTGTCTAAGAATCCACCTCATACGGCTCGTATCAAAGAGATTTTGGAGATGTATCCGAATGCGAAATTCATTTACCTGATGCGTAATCCGTATACGGTATTCGAATCGACTCGCTCTTTTTTCACCAACACGATTCAGCCTCTGAAACTACAGGATATTTCGAACGAAGAAATCGAATCTCAGATTATTTCTGTTTACAAAACCATGTACGAGAAATATGAAGCAGACAAAACTCTTGTTCCCGAAGGAAATCTGATCGAAATAAAATTCGAAGATGTAGAAGCGGATGCGTTGGGTGTTACAAAACGCATTTATGAAACGCTTCAGATCCCAGGATTCGAAGAGGCTCAACCAGCAATCGAAGCTTATTTGAATAAGAAAAAAGGTTACAAGAAAAACCAGTATAAGTACGAACCCCGCACTGTGGAATTGGTCGAAAAAAACTGGAAGTTCGCCCTCGATCAGTGGGGATATCATTTATAAATTGCATACAAGTACAATGATTTTTAATAAAAAACTACTTTTGGGCATTCTCCTTTCAGGAATGAGTATAGGGAGTGCCGACGTAATGGCGCAGTCATTGCAATTGCCCTATGCAGATATGGATAGTTGGATTACACGTGAAATTAAAGAAAGTGGTATTATCGGTGGTAAGACACGTACTTTATACGAAATCGGTCGTCCCGACACTATTCGCGAGGCCATCGCTCATACGCCTGGTGATTCCCCTTGGGAAACTTCAAGTGTCTATGCTAAAGTTTCCGGTATCACCAAAGGAAGCAGTACTGTTTTTCCTGAAAAACGGGATAACGGATATTGTGCCCGTTTGGAGACTCGGCTGGAGGAAGTAGTTGTACTTGGTATTATTAATCTAAAGGTTCTGGCTACCGGAACCATCTTTACCGGTTCGATAACCGAACCGGTAAGAGATAGTAAAGACCCGATGCAAAAACTACTTCAGGGCATTCCTTTCAATCAAAAAATAAAAGGAATCCGCTTTGACTATAAAACAAAGACAGGAGGGAAAAGAATGAAGGCCACCGGCTTCAGCAAATCCAAACTGGACGGTAAAAATGCATCAGATGTTTGCGTACTTCTTCAAAAAAGATGGGAAGATAAGGACGGTAATATTTATGCTAAACGAATCGGGACCGGATGGACCCGGTTTGAAAAAACTACTCCCGATTGGATAAACGGGTACGAACTGCCGATTCAATATGGTGATATTACGACCAAATCCGGATACAAGCCCTACATGGCTCTATATCAAAACGACAATATCATTTGTGGTAAAAATAGCAAAGGCGAAAGCAAACAGATTAATGAAGTAGGTTGGGGAGATGAAACTGATCAACCGACACACATTATCATCCGTTTTTCGGCTGGTTACGGAGGTGCATACATTGGTGCTGTCGGTGATATTCTTTGGATTGATAATGTAGAAATTATTGAATAATAATTTTCTGATAGCCAATTATCTGATATTCTTTCTGCATACAAATAAGCAAGAGCATGTTGACGAAGTCTCAACATGCTCTTGCTTGTTTATATATCCTAAATCCTGTTATCCGAAAAAAGGACAGTAATTCGGATCCAATACAAACTGTTCTATAATTTTTGCTGTTTCATCAAGCATTTCAATACGCTTTTCATGACCGGCGCTATCCACTCCATAAAAAATCTGATGGAAACAAAGAGGAGAATCGACATAATCAAAAAGATATCGATCGATCATTTGTTTAAAGCCAGGATCCCCTCCTGTTTCAATCACTTCTTCTTTAGACATTCCCAACGTATTGATCATTCCGAATTTCTTTTCATTCAGCAACCCTTTCCAGCCACTACTCATTTGTGCAAACGCGAAATCCTGCGTGAATACACGATCGAAATAGCCTTTCAGAATAGCCGGGATATATCCCCACCAAATAGGTGCAATAATTGTAATTTTATCTGAATGGCGGATAAAATCCTGCTCGTTTTTCACATCGGGAAGAACCTGACCTGCTTCAATTGCACGTATATCATTTAAATCGAAGCATGGATTGAATTTGAGTTGATATAAATCCCGAATCTCAACCGATTCGCCCAATTCCTTGAGCTTGTTTACTGTTGCTTCCAGGATATGATGGTTGAAGCTATCCGGATTCGGATGAGCATAAATAATTAGATGTTTCATAGTGAATTGATTCTGCATATAGGATTATATAAGATAACAAATCACTCACCGAGATGTTCATGCAAGATTATTTCATATATTTGTTTATTATGATATCCATATTGCTTCCAATCTATAATTACAATTGTGATCGGCTTCTTAAAGAGCTTCATCTACAACTTTCCAAGGCGAATATTTCTTTCGAAATAATTGCTATTGAAGACGGATCAGTACTCTATACTGAACAGAATAAAGACGTATGTAATATTCTGGATATCCATTATGAAAAATCAGAAACAAATATAGGAAGATCAGCGATCCGTAATCTATTGGCTTCAAAAGCAAATTATGACTGGTTGATTTTTATGGATTGTGATTCCCGACTTACTTCGGATGATTATATCGCCAATTATATCAAATGTATCAAGGCGAATAACTTTGATGTAATCTGCGGAGGACGCTCTTTTGGTGAAAGAAGCCAAAATTCAGATCTTTATACACTTCACTGGCATTATGGAACAAACAGGGAGCCGAAAGCTGATAAAAACAATACCGGCAAAGCATTCCTCTCTAATAACTTCATGATTAGAAAAAAAACATTCAATCAAATCCGATTTCAGGAGAAATTACATGGCTATGGTCATGAAGATACTTTATTCGGGATCGAATTGACACGAAGAAAAATTGATATCGGTTATATTAATAATCCGGTTTTTCATGAAGGTCTGGATGATAATGATTCTTTTATTTCAAAAAGCAAACACGGACTAGTAAACATCCGTATCTTATCTGAGCTATACCTACTCCCACAGGAAGAAAACCAGATCCGAATTCTGCGACTCTTCCATATTTGTCAGAAATTCCATCTGGATTATCCTTTATCTGTCTTTTACGACAGAACCTACAAAGCAATCGAAAAACAATTAAAAAGCAAAAAGCCAAATCTGTATCTTTTCGATTTATACAAACTTGGCTTTTTATGTAAAGTTATGCGTTCTGACCGGCCACTACAATATAAAATTGATCATCAATAAAATATTTCCGGGCTAGCTCTCTCAGCTCTTCTCCTTTGACTTGTTGAATGGCACTGATCATCTGGCTATAGTATTCTACGGTCATATCATTTGCAAGCAAAGACTGATGAGCATCCGCGGTTGAAAAAGGACCATCAAATAGACGAGCCATTTCTCCCATCAGATATCCTCTCATCATTTCCAGTTCTTCGACAGGAACCAATTCTTCTCGCAAACGATTAATTTCGTAAAAGACCTCTTTGATCAATGGTTCTGTATATTCCGTTGCCGTTTGAGTGGAAATACTCAGATAAGATGCATATTTGAGTGTGGTTATCGAAGATCCTATACCATAAGTATATCCTTTTTCCTCCCGGATATTTGTCATTAATCGACTTCCGAAATATCCTCCCAACAACGTATTCAGAATTCTCAATTTTGGATAATCAGGATGCAGACGGCCCACCAGCGGAATACCGATGCGAACGGCTGATTGCAGGGCATCCGCCTTTTCTACAAGATAACGGCCAGGCGGATACGGATTTTTCTGATAATGTGGTTCTTGAATCCGATCCTTTTTTCCCCAGTTCACTTTTCCGAAATAAGCAATAACCTGATCTAAAATATCATCAGTAACCCGCCCCGTTAAGATGATACGGCAATTGGATGATGTATAGCAATTTTGGTGAAACTCAGTCAAATCGTCTCTTTTCAACTGATCGAAATCCGATTCGGATGCGCAATTTCCATAAGGGAAATCTTTTCCGAACAACCCTTCAACAAAACGATTAAAAGCTTTTACATCAACCTTTTCATCATCAACACGGAACTGCTGTTTCCGACGGTTACGGATAACATCGAATTCTTCCTGAGGAAAAATGGGGTTCTTCACAATTTTTTCCAATACAGGAATTGTTTTATTTACATGTTTATTTAGCGAATAAAGCGTGATGTAAGAGTTATGAAAAGTAGCAGAAGGTTGCAACCATGCTCCATAATAGTCCAGGTGCTCAGCAACCTCTTGCGATGTCATTCCTTCAACCCCTTCTTTCATCAACAAATTGGTAAACATTGCCACCAATAACTTATTCTGTTCCCATTTGCCCGAGCCGAACATTAAGTCGATCCGCACAACCTCCTGATCTCCCATGTCCAGAATATGAATTTCTATTCCATTGGGAGCGGTGATTACGCGAGGTTCTGTAATGTGAATATTTTCAATCGGTTTTGTAACCGGAGCTTGTGTTCTATCCAACATAAATGATTTACTTTTTGAAGTGTAGATGATAATATGCTATTGCTTTATTTAAATCTTCGGGCGTATCAATTCCGATGGTTTCCCGATGTGTGACTCCCGTACGAATTCTATATCCGTTTTGCAACCAACGCAATTGTTCGAGAGATTCTGCTATTTCTAATGATGACTGCGAAAGACTTGTAATTGCTTTCAAAACCTCTTTCCGATATGCATACAAACCGATATGACGATAAAAAACATGATGCTTTAACCAGTCTTCTTGTGGATAGTTCCGCAAATAAGGTATTACCGAACGACTGAAATACAGGGCCTTGCCATCGTCTCCCAATACCACCTTCGGTGAATTCGGATTCAAAAGAGCTTCAATACCATCCTCGGCAACAAATGGCTTAACCAATGTAGCGATATCCGTATCAGCCTGATCGAAACATTGTTTGATTGTTTCTAGTTGAGACTGATGAATAAAAGGCTCATCCCCCTGAATATTTACAATTACGTCATAACCTTCTCCGATCAATTGGAAGGCCTCATAACACCGATCAGTCCCACTCTGATGCTCAGTGGAAGTCATCACTACATTTCCCCCAAATCCACGAACCACATCTGCAATCCGCTCATCATCTGTTGCGACAACAGCATCATCGAAAATCCCTGCAACTTGCTCATAAACCCGCTGAATAACAGGCTTTCCTGCTAAATCCGCCAAAGGCTTTCCCGGAAAGCGGGAAGATGCATATCTGGCGGGAATGATTCCCACAAACTTCATTTGTATATTGTCTATTATTTAATATTATTATGAATTGAAACGACATAAAGTTGGGCATTCTCCTGCTTAATCACCACAACCTCTTCCCCCGAATCGATATATCCGTATAAAGAAACGGCATCATAATACCGATCGTCAATCAATATCTTCCCAGATGGACGAAGCATCATTTCGGCTTTTCCGGTTTTACCAATCAATCCTTTCAAGGATCTATCTACCGCTATAAAACCTTTTTCTGTCGTTTCCTCCGTATTTAATGCGAATTTATGCAGATGTCCCCGATGTCCGATCCGCGACATAAGTACGATGATCCCTACAAATCCCAATACGATACCGGCAACAACTGTCAATACCGCTTTGTTTGCGTCCGGAATCTGCACGGCCTCAAAATCAAAATGAACATTGTCGATCATAGCCAGAATTAAAGCTCCGGTAATCAGGATGATCCCTGTAATTCCCGCTATTCCGAATCCCGGAATTACAAAAAACTCTAGTAAAAGAAGAATGATTCCTCCGATGAAAACTAAAATCTCCCAGTTTGCTGCCAATCCCTCCAAGTACAACGGCGCAAAATACAAACATGCCGCAATAAATGCAGCTACCGAAGGAAAACCCAAACCTGGCGACTGAAGTTCGTAATAGATGCCAAGAACGATAATCATAATTAATATTGCCTGCAAACTAGGAGAAGTCAGCCATCCCAACACTTCATCCTGCCAGCTTGGATTGAAGCGGACAATTTCATAATCCGAAACCTTCAGTCTGTTTCGAATCAGATCATCTACATTATCGGCAATACCCTCACAATAATTCAGTCGAATCGCTTCTTCGGTAGTCAGCGTTAAAACTTTTCCACTATCCGTTACATGAGGTATAACCACCCGGTCATCAACCATCGCCTCTGCAATATGAGGATCTCTACGCCAACGAACATCCTGTTTTCCTCCAACATAAATCGTATCCCGACCCTGTGCTTCAGCCGTAGAACGAATCGTCGCACGCATATATGACTGGTATTTATCGGGCATCTGCTCACCTGTTTGATTTACGACGGTAGCTGCACCGATATTTGCACCTTTACGCATATAAATCGAATCACAGGCTATCGCAATTAAAGCCCCTGCGGATGCTGCATTATTATTGATAAAAGCAAAAACGGGAATCTCATTATTGAGAATCGCACTTCGGATTGAATCTGCATGAACTACCGTTCCCCCGTATGTATTCATATCCAATATGATAGCAGTCGCCTGCAACCTTTCAGCCTCTTTGAGTCCTTTTTCCACATAAATCCAAGTGGTACTACCTACTTCTTTTTTCAAATCAATCTTATAAAAGATTTTTTTTTGACTATCCCTGGCTACTACAGATAAAAAGAAAAACAGAAACAGAAAAAGAGTATTCAATCTCATGCTATGCCTTTATTTTAGATTTATACTGATCAATAAAGAACAAAGATAATCCTCTAAACCTTAATACGGACTGACTCTTCTTATTTTCTAACCGAAAGGCCTGTGATAAATATAAAAAAATCGAAATAAAAAGCTCAAGAAATTCGCTTTGCAGAAAGAGGTTGCCGATTCAAAATCAACAACCTCCTCCCTTATTTCTAAAAAAGAACGAACTACATTCAAACCTCGACAATCAATTTTCCTGTATTTCGACCATCAAAAAGACCGATAAACGCCTCGGGTAATTTATCAAATCCCTTAACGATTGTTTCATGTCCTTTCAGCAATCCTTCCTTATACCATTTCATCAACTCCAAAACCGCATCATGAAATGAATCTTTGTAATCCGTTACGATAAATCCTTTCATCGATGCACTATTTTTCAACAATTGTAGTTGAGGATAAGGACCAACTGCACGTTGCGGATCATTATATAACGCAATTTGACCGCACACTATTATACGCGCTCCGTGATTGATATATTTCAAAACATGATCAGAAATTTCCCCTCCTACATTATCAAAGTAAATATCCACTCCCAACGGAGCCGCCTTGTGTAATTGCTCATCCATTTTTTCTGTATCGTGATAATCGAGGGCATAATCAAAGCCTAGATCCTCTTTCAGAAAATTAATTTTTGCTTTATTTCCTGCCAAACCAATCACATTACATCCTAAAATTTTACCGATTTGCCCCACAACCATTCCTACAGCACCAGCCGCTCCTGACACCACCAATGTTTCAGCCGGTTTAGGCTTTCCAATCCGTTTTAAGCCCATATAAGCAGTGAGTCCGGTCATCCCCAATAAACCGAGATAGTAGCTTGGAGGTGCTATCTGTATATCTATCTTTTGTAATTCATTGGCCCATACGACCTGGATATCCTGCCATTTTAACATCCCCAAAACCCAGTCTCCGGCTCGAAATTCAGGAGTAGCACTATCTGTAACAATACCGACTACACCTCCTGTTACAGGCTGTCCAATCTCGAAAGGAGCTACATATGATTTTTGATCGCTCATCCTACCTCTCATATAAGGATCGACCGAGAAATAACGCCCCGAAATCAACACCTGCCCCTGTTCGAGTGGCATCACCGGCATTTCAATTAGCTCAAAATCAGATACAGAAGGAAGTCCTTGCGGACGACTTTTCAATATAAATGCTTTGCTCATAATACAAATCTATTGATGGTTATATTTACAAAACATTTCCTGTACGAATTGGTTCGAAGTCAAAGACTATGACAAAGGCTTTCTTGCAAACTCCCTGAGTTAAGCAAAAAAGCCTTTAAATCGTATCTGTTAAATAACCTCTGCGTAAAGTTCAAATGTTTCAGCACCGGTAACGCGCACCTGATAGAAAGAACCGATTTGTAGCTCGCGATCTTTTTTGATCAAAACTTCTGGATCAACTTCGGGTGAATCGAATTCTGTCCGGCCTACATAATAATCACCCTCCTCCTTATCGATAACAATTTTCATCGTCTGTCCGATTTTCGATTCGTTTGATTCAGCGGCGATACGTTCCTGAATACGCATGATTGCATCCAAACGATCTTGCTTCACTTCATCATCCACATCATCCGCATAAGCCTTTGCCGAATGGGTTCCTTCCTCTTCCGAATAAGTAAATGCTCCCATACGTTCAAAACGGGCCTCTTTCACAAATTTCATCAGTTCTTCGAAATCTTCATCGGTTTCACCCGGATGCCCAACCAACAATGTCGTACGGATGTGAATTCCTGGAACCTCATCACGCAAACGTCTCAACAATTCATACGTCTGCTCTTTGGTAACGTGTCGGCGCATTTTAGTCAACATATTATCGGAGATATGCTGAAGTGCTATGTCCAGATATTTACATACATTGTCACGCTCTCTCATCACACGTAAAACGTCATATGGGAATTTCGACGGATAAGCATAATGCAAGCGGATCCACTCTACTCCGGGCACATCAGAAATCCGCTCGATAAGCTCCGCCAGCTTAAGCTCCTTATAAAGATCCAGCCCATAGTAGGAAAGATCCTGAGCGATGATCTGAAACTCTTTCACTCCCTCTGTCACCAGTATTCGCACTTCCTCGACAATTTCCTCCATCGGGCGAGACTGATAACGGCCGGTAATAATCGGAATAGCACAATACGAACACATCCGGTTACATCCTTCCCCGATTTTGATATAAGCATAGTGAGGAGGCGTTGTTACGATACGCTCCAATTGTAAATCCGAACGATATACTTTTCCTAAATCTTCAATTACATTTTTCCAGTTGAACTTTCCGTAAAACCGATCAACTTCAGGAAGCTCCCCTTCAAGATCAGCCATATAGCGTTCTGACAAACAACCCATCACGATAATTTTATTTATCTGCTTGCGCTTCT
>JBOFCW010000301.1:0-2384 GCA_051646395.1 Bacteroidales bacterium | reverse complement strand
AGCTATCTTTTTGAAACCACGAAAGAGAAGATAGACATAAACGACCGGAATATCAACTCCATCATAACAGAAGCAATCGAGAAAGCATTGAAACTGGAATTTCAGGAGCAGATAAAAAACATGTATTACCCGCAAGAGGATGCATCCATCAACTTCAACGGTTTTTTAAACATTCATTTACACAGGGATCATTCGATTGAATTTTCGGATACCGATTTATCCGCATTTCCGTTCAAAGAATGTTATTTTATTGATAGCCCTTTTGTTTTTCAGATGAGCGAGAAGCTGGATAATTACATCCGCAACAAACGGATCAGCTTGTTCGATAATGATGATTCGGAACCGGTTAACCTGCATACCGAACACTTGCTGGCAAAGCTAAAACTGACTAAGTCTAAAACAGACGGGCCCGGATCGGATCTGGCCAGACGCATTGATGAAATTATTCATGGAGAAATCGTCTTCAACTCAGATAAACAGGATTTTATATTCAAAAAGAAGACAGAAAGAAGTGATTTCGATATTTCGAGTATCAATACTGCATCCGGAATTAAGGCTTTGGGACTATTGGGTAATCTAATCTCGAAAAACGTATTCGATCGGGATACACTACTCATTCTTGACGAGCCGGAAAACCATCTTCACCCGGAATGGCAGATCAGATATGCCCGAATCATTACAGAGTTGGTCGATAACGGCATTTCGGTAATGGTATCTTCTCATAGTCCATATATGATGCAGGCTCTGCGAAAATTCAGTAACGAAAAGAGAGAATTGGTCGACAAAACCAATTTTTATCTAACCCGAAAAGATGCAAATTCGGGGTGTGTAACGCTGGATGATGTGACAACAAACTTTACGTCTCTTTTCAAATTACTGAACGAGCCTTTCAGATCAATTTTATAATCAGCCCGGCTCTTCAGTACTCACTTGTGGTTGAGGTATTTATACTTTAATGTCAAAAGTCAAATTATATACAGATGAAAAATTTCATTCTGGCATTAACTAAAAACGGAATACTTACATATACCATTGTAGATTTATCGACAAAAAAGGATTGTGTCTTTCTACCGATCAGGGCAATCGAGTTTGAAGAACTTGCCCGGACATTAAGGCCGTATCCTAACCCGAAGGCTGCAGACGGAATCTGGTTGCCAATTCCTGAATTTGAATATGAAATTGCTATTGGTGGAGCAGATGTAATATTTATCGAAGCTAAATCAATAGCGAAGCTACTCTTTTTTTCGATCCCGAATGATAAAATCAAAAAACCATATGACATCTTCAAAACGATCGACAACCGGGAGCTCGAAAAGAAAGTATCTGACAGCCTACAGGTTATTGACTCGCTCATAAAGGATGCCCGGAGCAGGGGTGAATATGTACCTGTGAATCCGATGATACGCTTTTACTTCGTTTATGACATCGATTCTCTTCCGGAGATGTTCGATCCGGGTATACCGGAGCAGCTTGCGGTTTATATGCAGCTGGTGGAACGAAAAGAGGATGCCATCGCTTATTTCAGAAAAAAAACAGGCAATATTAACGCGGCTCGTATCATAATTGAGTGTGATTGCAGCAGAACGTTTCTTGAAAAATACGGAAATCAAGGTTAGTTATATATCAATAAAATTTGCAAATACTTTGTTATCACGGTGATAATTTCTATCTTTGTAGCAGAATTTGAAGCGAAAAGTGAAGGAGGGGGCGTGGGCTTCCTCCTTTCTGTTATAAAACTATACGGATATGATTGACAAGGATGTGGTGAAAGCGCTCGTGGAAGAGAAACTGCGCGAGACGGAATCGGAAAGCTTTTTGGTGGACGTGCTGGTGAAGCCGGGTAACCTGATCGTGGTGGAGATCGACAGCGAGGCGGGGATCGACATCGACGAGTGTGTGGGCATCAGCCGCTTTATCGAGGCGGCGCTCGATCGCGAAACGGAAGATTATGAGCTGGAGGTGGGCTCGGCGGGGGTGACGTCGCCGATGAAGGTGCCGCGCCAGTTTATCAAGAATATCGGCAATCCGGTGGAGGTGCTGACGCGCGCGGGCATCAAGCTGAGCGGCGTGCTGACGGAGGCGGACGACGCGGGTTTTACCGTGACGGTGTCGAAGCAGGTGAAGGCCGAGGGCGCGAAACGCAAAATGACCGTGGAGGAGAATCTGCGGTTCGGGTTTGGGGAGGTGAAGTATTGTAAATACAAGTTTTAACCCCCTCCCCCTGCGGGGACTCCCCCTATAAACAGGGGGAGAATGCCGCGAGGTGATTGCTACTAGCTGGGTGACCCCATCGGCAGGGGGAGAAGTTTAAATGAATGATCTATATTATAAATATAAGATATGGCGAAAAAAGAAGAAGTGATCAGCTTGATTGATACGTTTTC
>JBOFCW010000293.1:0-11500 GCA_051646395.1 Bacteroidales bacterium | reverse complement strand
TTGTCGCAAAAAGCGACCTTCCGGCCTCGTGGATGGAAAGGTCGCATATACTGGCTTACGACTATGCCTTTTCATCATTTCATATTTAATGGCATGATTCGAAAGCTGGCCGATTAATCATTTTCCGGATAGAGCAGGTATTTCTTTCTCTTTTGTTTGAACTTTTCTAATTCGGGTTGCCATGATTTCCGGATTTCCTGTTCGCTTTTGCCGGCTAATATCTGTTTGCGAAGTGTATCGCATCCCGCTAGTTTGTCAAAAAAAGAGGGGCGATTGATAAAATCTTGTTTGGCATCCGATTTCTGATAAAAATCAAGGAAGTATTTCAAATCGAAACCATGAGTTGTGGAGTCTTTTCTCAGATCAAGCCCATAACAACGTTTGTTTTTTTGTAACGGATTCTTATCGGAGCCTGGTAATGATACGGGTGTGAAAGAAAATGAACCATATCTTTGATCGGGGTAACCGATTACCTGAAACGGAAAGGGCGTGCCACGTCCGACGCTGACATTTGTTCCTTCAAACAAGCATAAAGATGCATACAGATGAATTGCCTGATCATTCGGCAGATTGGGAGATGGCTTAACAGGCAATGAATAAGGTTGCCTGTGTTTCCATCCCGTCACCGGGATTACCTTCAGATCGAGATTATTGCCATCTGTTTTGATCCAATCCTCACCTTTAATCATTTGAGCTAATTCACCTACAGTCATTCCATATAAAACTGGGATGGGGATGATTCCTACAAATGATTTGAATTTCGGATCGAGCACAGGTCCATCTACAAAATCATTGGGATTCGGACGGTCGAGGATGATAATCTCTTTCTTATTTTCGGCACAACTCTCCATTGCGTAAAACATGGTGCTGATGTAGGTGTAAAAACGAGCACCCACATCCTGAATATCGAATACAATCACATCAAGTGGAGCCAACTGAGCGGCTGTCGGCTTTTTGTTCGCTCCATATAGTGAAATAATGGGTAATCCTGTTTTCAGATCTTTGCCATCCCGAATTTGCTCGCCTGCATCCGCATCTCCACGGAACCCATGCTCAGGAGCGAATACCGTAACGACGTCAACCCCGTTTGCAATTAATAGATCAAGCAGATGTGTCTGATTTTTACCAACGATCGAAGTCTGATTTACGATCAGACCCACTTTTTTCCCCTTCAGAGCCGGAATCAGAAAATCCATTCTCTCCGCTCCATTCAGCGGATGAGGGCTTGTTGCCGATAGATGCTGTGTTGTCAGGAAAATACAGCTGATGATAAATAGAAGTCGGATATAGAAGCGAATTGGTCTTTGCATTGTTTTTGGTTTATAATTGGCTCATTCGTATCTGAGCGTTAAAATTGAATTCGATACAAATGAAGGAAATAGCAGGATTCTTTGTAATATTGTAACAAAGAAAATAAATATTCCTGTATGGAACCATTAGCATTGATTAAAAAGTATTATCCTGAAGATTCTTTGATCTATCGGATTCTGGTAAAACACAGTCGCTTGGTGGCAGATAAGGCTCTGGATTTGGCCCGCAAACACCCCGAATTGAATCTGGATTTGCAATTTATAGAAGAGGCTGCAATGTTACACGATATCGGGATATTCCTGTGTCATGCCCCCGGTATTGCTTGTGAAGGAGATGAACCCTATATTCGTCATGGTATATTGGGAGCCGGTATTCTTCGCAAAGAAGGATTACCCAGGCATGCGTTGGTTTGCGAACGTCATACCGGAAGCGGTATTTCTCGTGAACAGATCATCCGCGAAAATTTACCCCTTCCTGTATTGGATATGCTACCAGTTAGCAATGAAGAAAAACTTATCTGTTTTGCGGATAAATTTTTTTCTAAATCTCATCCCGATAAAGAGAAAAGCATTGAAAAGATTCGTAAATCCATGGCGCATTTCGGAACGGATTCGATTGCCCGATTCGAAGAAATGTGTACGCTTTTCCTATGAAAATATATTAAATGCAATTGCTCTAAATGGTTATTAAGCTAATTTGTGTAGTTTTGCATTACAAAACCCAACCGTGACGGATGTTATTGTTTAGAAGAAATTACATATATTATATACTATTGTTCGTGCTGTTTTATTCAATCCCGAAGATAACAGCTCAGACAAACCAGAAAGAAACGAGTCTCCCCGCACCTTCGAAAGGACAGGGAGAGATGCCGCGTATCGAATTGCCAGCTCCCGGAGCATTGCGATCCGATTCGCTTGCTTTCCAAACCGATTCACTGGTAAATGACTCCCTTTCAACTCCCGCCGTTAAGAAAAAATCGCCTTTGGAGGACGTGGTCACCTATGAAGCGCAAGATTCACTGGTCTTTACCGGTCAGAATCTGGCATACCTCTATGGGTCCAGTATCGTCAAATATCAGGATATAGAACTTGATGCGGATGAAATTCGGATGAGTCTCGACAGCAGTACTGTTTATGCCAACGGAACTCCCGATTCGTTAGGGGTACTCGCCGGTACACCTGTATTTAAAGATAAGAGCGGCGAATATGAGTCAAAAACGATCAACTATAACTTTAAATCACAGAAGGGGTTTATTACCAATATCGTAACCCAGCAGGGTGAGGGGTATCTGACTGGCGGACAAACCAAGAAGATGCAGGATAATGAGTTTTACATGGTAAACGGGAAATATACCACCTGTGATCATCA
Source organism: Bacteroidales bacterium (assembly GCA_051646395.1). Taxonomy (GTDB): domain Bacteria; phylum Bacteroidota; class Bacteroidia; order Bacteroidales; family JAUNSR01; genus JAUNSR01. The sequence goes on along the minus strand of JBOFCW010000293.1, from coordinate 8,821 downwards.
TGATTGTCCACACTTTTACCTGCAGTTGACGAAAGCAAAAGTTAAACCTAAAAAAAATATCGTTACGGGTCCGGCTTATCTGGTCTTGGCTGATGTGCCGCTTCCTTTGGCAATCCCTTTCGGATATTTTCCTTTTTCCGAGTCTTATTCTTCGGGGATCATTATGCCAACCTACGGGGATGAATTGCAACGCGGTTTTTACTTGCGCGACGGGGGATATTATTTTGCTATAAATGATTACGCCGATCTTGCTCTGACAGGCGAGATCTTCACAAAAGGCTCATGGGGTGTGAATGTCAATTCAAACTATGCATGGAGGTATAAGTTTAACGGAAATTTCAATCTGGGATATCAGGTGACCGTAACTGGTGACAAAGGTTTGCCGGATTATATGAAAATGAAGAATTTCCGACTTACCTGGTCTCATACACAGGATCAGAAAGCGAATCCGAACATGACGCTTTCTGCTAGTGTAAACTTCGCCACTTCGGGGTATGATCGAAATAACCTGGATAGTTATTATAATGCAAATCAATTTACCGAGAATACGAAAAGTTCAACGGTGAATATGACTTACAATTTTCCGAATGCCCCTTTCAGTATCTCGGCAACAGCAAATGTAACGCAACGATCACAAGACTCTACTCTTGCTGTTTCCTTTCCGGATCTGACGTTTAATATGCGGCGTATCTATCCTTTCAAGCGTAAAGTTGTAGTTGGAAAAGAGAAATGGTTCGAAAAGATCAGTTTGAGTTATACCGGTTTATTCCGTAATTCGATAACAACGAAACAGGATGAGTTTTTCAAGTCGAGCCTTATTAAAGACTGGAAAAATGGGATGCAACATACCGTGCCCATTTCATCGACTTTTACTGTACTTAAATACATCAATATTTCGCCATCGATCAATTTTGTCGATCGTATGTATTCCAATAAGATCAAGCGCTCGTGGGATCCTGAGATTCAGAACAACAAAGGAGATGCTGTTGGTGGAATCAGAAAAGATACGACTTATGGCTTCTATAACGTGTACAACTTTAACTTCAGTTTGAGCGCTACAACCAAACTCTATGGATTTTATAAACCTTTACCATTCCTGGGTGATAAGGTTCAGATGATCCGACACCTTTTTACGCCGAGTTTGAGTTTTTCGGGACAACCGGATTTCAGCAAGAAGATGTGGGGAGCCTGGGATAGCTACCAGCAACCCGACAACACGATGTCTGAAGGATGGAAAGATGTGTTCTATTCCCCTTTTGATCATGGCCAATTTGGTACGGCTCCGCGAGGAAAATCAGGAACGGTTACATTTAATATGCAGCATAATCTGGAAGCCAAGATAAAATCGGATCGCGATTCTACGGGTGTGCGCAAGATCAGTCTGATCGATAACCTCCAGATAGGGGGTATAAGTTACAACTTTGCGGCCGATTCGCTCCGTTGGAGTGATATTCCGGTATCTGTAAGGCTTAAGTTCTCAAAACAGTTCACATTACAGCTCAGTGGGTCGCTCGATAGCTATATGTATGGTACGAACGCAAGCGGAGGACCGGTGAAAATTGATAAAACCCGCTGGAGTGCAGGTAAATTTCCCCGTTTGAAAAGTACGAGTACGTCGTTTAGTTATACGCTTAATAACGAACTGATTCGTAAATTATTCGGAAAGGGCGATGATAAGGATAATAAAAAGAATACGAATGTCAATACCGAAGATGAAGGAGACCAACAGGGATATGAGTCGTTGGACGATGCAATCGCTCAGTCTTCAAGTACCGAAGCTCAATCGCCAAGCGAATTCGATAAAGACGGATATATGTCCTGGAGTGTGCCTTGGAGTCTGACACTGAACTATGGATTGAGATACGGATACGAAAAATTCAATGCAGAGAAAAGAGAATATAACAGAAAGATCACTCAGAATCTGAGTTTCAGTGGGAATATTTCGTTCACAAAAAACTGGTCGTTCAACTTTTCTTCCAGTTATGACTTCGATATGAAGAAGATCGCATATATGAATTGTAATATTACACGTGATATGCACTGTTGGACCATGTCTGCCGGGTTTGTGCCGGTTGGACCATATGCATCCTACAATTTCAGTATTCGAGTGAAGTCGTCGTTGCTGAGTGACTTGAAATACGACAAACGCAGCAGTCCTTCCAATAAGATGGATTGGTATTAAATGAGAAAATAACCACAGTAAAAAAGGGGGTGCCGATGATTCGGTACCCCCTTTTTTACTGTGGTTATTTTCTTACTATAAGAATCGTTTAAAACGGAACTTCCGTATTATTGTCTCTCAACGAATGTGCCATGGAAGCATGGTTCATAGATGAGCCGAAAGGCTGATTCATGGATGAAGAATCTCCATAAAAATCATTTCCTCCCTGATTCATTTTCGAACCAAAAGTGCCGGCTGCACTTTCAAATGGAGGTGGTGTATTCAGTGAGGTGTCGTCGTCGACATTCTGGAAACGGGCATAATCTCCTTTGAATCGTAAACGTACATCGCCCACGGCCCCGTTACGATGTTTTGCAATGATGATTTCCGCCAGTCCGCGCAGGTCGTTCCCTTTTTCATCTTCGGTAATTTTATAGTACTCCGGTCGATGGATGAAACAAACCATATCGGCATCCTGCTCAATGGCTCCTGATTCACGGAGGTCGGAAAGCTGCGGACGTTTTCCATCACCCTGTCGGCTCTCCACACTACGGTTCAACTGAGATAGTGCGATAATCGGGATATTCAATTCTTTGGCAAGTCCTTTCAAAGATCGTGAAATCGTCGATACCTCCTGTTCACGCGAACCGAACGTCATTCCGCTGGCATTCATCAGCTGAAGGTAGTCAATGATCAGCATCTTCACACCATGCTCACGTACCAGACGGCGGGCCTTCGTTCTCAACTCGAAAACAGAAAGAGAAGGCGTGTCATCGATAAAAAGCGGAACGTCATACAAATCCTTGATCTTGGCCATTAGTTGTTCCCATTCATAGGGAGCCAACTGTCCGCTTTTGATTTTCTCACCGGGAATCTCACAGGTATTAACGATCAGACGGTTCACCAACTGAACGTTCGACATCTCGAGAGAGAATACGGCAACAGGAGTGTTGTAGTTCATGGCCATATTTTTGGCCATGGAAAGCACAAAGGCCGTCTTACCCATCGCCGGACGAGCCGCAATAATGATCAAATCGGAGTTCTGCCAACCGGATGTCATTTTATCCAGGTCATTGAATCCGGTCTGAAGCCCGGAAAGACCCTCTTTTCGATTTGCGGCAATTTGCAGGTTTTCGAGTGCATCCTTGATGACCGGGTTGATCTGGGTAACGTCTTTCTTTACATTTCGCTGAGAGATTTCGAATAGTTTTCCTTCTGCTTCCTGCATCAGGTCGTCCACGTCTTGTGTATCATCGAAAGCTTTATTCTGAACGTCGGAAGAGAAAGTGATCAATTCGCGAGCCAGGTATTTCTGTGCAATGATACGGGAGTGATATTCCACGTGAGCGGCAGAAGCGACCTTGGCTGTAAGCTGGGCGATCAGGAAAGGTCCTCCGGCATCGTCGAGCGATCCGTTACGTCTCAATTGTTCGGTAACGGTAAGCATGTCGATCGGTTCCTGTTTGGAAGCCAGATCTACAATCGCTTTATAAATGAGTTGATGGCTGTTTTCATAAAAGCATTCCGGTTTCAGAATATCACTGATAACCGAATAAGCATCCTTTTCAAGCATTAACGCACCCAGAACAGCCTCTTCAAGTTCGCGTGCCTGAGGTTGGAGTTTGCCAAGTTCAGGATTCACGGGAGCCTTTGCGCGCGTGTTTCTTGGGGTGGTTGTTCGTTTTTCCATATTGGAGAATGATGATTTATAGTGATGGGAAACTGGGTCATAAGCTAATTAAGAAGCATATAACGGATGAATCCCTACCTGATGTTTATTTTTTCTTGTTCGTGGAAGACAAAGTTATTATTAATAATTATTTTTCGCGACCTTTGGGGTGCACTATTATTACATTTTAGATAGTATGATAACATTTCCTAATGCAAAAATAAATCTGGGATTGTCTGTCGTTGCCAAACGGGCGGACGGTTACCATAATCTCGAAACAGTTTTTTATCCGATTGGACTTAAAGACGCACTGGAGGTTATTCCCCGTGCGGATGGTAAGTGTGTTTTACACCTTTCCGGAATTCAGGTAGGCGGATCACAAGAGGATAATCTTGTCGTAAAAGCCTTTCGGATGGTTGAGCAAAAATACAATCCCGGGGGAGTCGATATTTATCTGTACAAGCATATTCCGTCGGGTGCCGGAATGGGCGGGGGATCGTCTGATGCATCATTTATGTTGCTGCTTCTGAATGATTTGTTCTCGTTGGGGATGTCACAGCAGGAGTTGGAAGAGATGTCCGGGAAGCTCGGTGCCGACTGTCCATTCTTTTGTAGGAATGTTCCGGTATATGCAGAGGGAACGGGTAATGAATTTGAGTCTGTTGATTTTACGCTCAAAGGATATTATCTTGTTGTTATCAAACCGGATGTTTTTGTTTCTACAAAAGATGCATTTTCAGGAATTACCCCCCGGGTTCCTCTGCAGAATGTGAAAGATATCGTAACCGGTATGCCTGTCGAAGAATGGAAAATAGGTTTGAAAAACGATTTCGAAGAAACGGTTTTTGCACGTTATCCCCGTTTGGCGGAAATAAAGAATACACTTTATGAGGCTGGAGCGATATATGCTTCCATGTCGGGAAGCGGTTCTTCTTTGTTCGGGATTTTCGATCATCCGGTGTCGTTGAAAGAGCGCTTTCCGAATGATTTTGTATGGGAAGGTATTTGCGAATAGGCTATCGGACGAATGCGAAAATGTCATTAATAGAAACAGAACCTGTCAAAAAAGCATCTAATATCTCCTTTTTTGCTGACAAAGATTCAGTATCCCTTTCTGGCTCTTTTTTTGTAAGGAGAAGATAGAATAATTTAAATAGAACTATTATGTCGGGAAAAAAACATACAGAAGAGGCTGCTCACCAGTCTGAAGAAAAATGTAACGTAGAAAATGCCGTTGAGAACCAGCCGCAGGATGCCGCTGAGATCAACCCTGAACTGGAATTACCAGAAGAGGGGGTTTCTGAGCAAACAGAACTGGAGAAGATGGCTGAACGTTATGCCGAGATGGAGAAAAAATACAACGACATGCATAACGACTATCTGCGCCTGATGGCAGATTTTGATAACTTCCGTAAGCGTACGTTGAAAGAAAAAGCAGAATTGCTTAAAAACGGAGGTGAAGATGCTTTGAAGAAGTTATTGCCGGTGATCGATGATTTCGAACGTGCAATGGCAGCTCTTGAGACTTCCGGAGATATCCAGGCTGTTAAAGAGGGCGTAGAGCTGATTTACAATAAATTCAAAGGATATCTCGAGAGCAACGGAGTGAAAGAGATTCCGGCCAACGGAGAAGATTTCGATACAGAAATACACGAGGCGATTACAACATTCCCGGCACCGACACCGGAGCAAAAAGGAAAGGTGATCGATTGTATGACCAAAGGATACAAACTTAACGACAAAGTGATTCGCTTTGCCAAGGTTGTTGTCGGAGAATAACCAGAACCTGAAATAAAATGGCTAAAAGAGATTATTACGAGGTGCTCGGAGTATCCAAAAGCGCTTCGGCAGATGAGATAAAAAAAGCATACCGTAAAAAAGCGATTGAGTATCATCCGGATAAAAATCCGGGAGATCAGGCTGCTGAGGAGAAATTCAAAGAAGCGGCTGAGGCTTATGAGGTATTGAGTGATGCTGAAAAACGCAAGCGTTATGACCAGTTCGGTCATCAGGGTGTCGGCGGTGCTGCCGGTGGTCCCGGAGGATTCGGCGGGTTTAGCGGACAGGGAATGTCAATGGATGATATCTTCTCTCAATTCGGTGATATCTTTGGCGGCCATTTTGGTGGCGGTGGCGGTTTTGGCGGTTTCAGCGGCTACGGTGGTGGTGGCGGACGACGGTCTTCCGGCCCACGGGTGAATAAAGGATCCGATTTGCGTGTGAAAGTAAAAGTAACACTGCAGGATGTTGCACATGGCGTTGAAAAGAAAATAAAAGTCAAAAAACTGGTCGCTTGCCAGGCTTGTAAGGGTACGGGTGCAGAAAACGGTACCAGTTTCCACACTTGTTCAACTTGTGGTGGTAGCGGAACTGTTAATCGCGTGCAGAATACCATGTTCGGTTCGATGCAGTCGCAGGCAGCCTGTCCGAATTGTAATGGAACAGGGAAAGTTGTCGATCATAAATGTACGCATTGTACGGATGGTGTAAACCGGGAGGATGAAATCATTACGCTAAACATACCAGCCGGAGTATATGACGGAATGCAGTTGTCGATGGCCGGTAAAGGCAATGCCGCTAAAAACGGAGGCGTGCCGGGTGATTTGATCATAGTGATTGAAGAAATTCCGGATCCGGAGTTGATACGAGACGATAACGACCTGGTGTTTAACTTGCTTTTGACTTTCCCTACAGCAGCTTTGGGCGGATCGGTCGAAGTGCCGACCATCGACGGGAAAGCACGAATAAAGATCGCCCCGGGAACACAACCCGGAAAAGTGCTTCGTTTGAAAGGCAAAGGTTTACCTTCTGTAAATAATTATGGTACAGGCGATTTGTTAGTTAACGTTACAGTGTATGTTCCGGAATTGTTGAGCGACGATGAAAAGAAATCTATCGAGAAGCTAAAGGATTCGCCGAATTTTACAGCCAGTAAATCAGTAAAAGATAAAATTTTCAGCAAAATCAAACACATGTTCGATTAAGAGGCTTGAAAAGACAGAAGTTAAAACGCGGAACTAAAGCTAGTTCCGCGTTTTGTTTATTATTACTATCTTTGCACCCGAAAATAATTTTGTCTTTCCGGACAAAATACTTGTAGATAAAAATTCATTCAATAAAATATGAGCAAAAAAGATTATTACGAAGTGCTGGAAGTCGAGAAAAATGCTTCCGTTGATGAAATCAAGAAAGCCTATCGTAAAAAGGCGGTACAATATCATCCGGACAGAAACCCGGACAACAAAGAAGCGGAAGATTTATTTAAGGAGGTTGCCGAGGCTTATGAAGTGTTGAGCGATGATAACAAACGTGCGCGTTATGATCGTTACGGACATCAGATGGGAAATGGTGGCGGAGCAGGCTTTGGTGGTTTCGATTTTGGCGGAGGTGTAGATCCGTTCGATCTTTTCAGCCAGTTTTTTGGCGGTGGCGGCAGAAGCTCTCAGAGGGAGTCATCTTCTCGAGGAAGTGACTTGCGTGTGCGGGTTTCATTGACACTGAGTGATATTCTCAACGGTGTTGAGAAGCAGATCAAGGTTAAGAAACAAGTTTCTTGTCAGCATTGTAACGGTACCGGAGCTAAAGATGCCCGGGCTTTCCAGTCGTGTGCTACCTGTGGTGGATCAGGTGTCGTTAACCGTGTGATGAATACAATTTTGGGAGCGATGCGCACACAGGCTGCCTGTCCGGATTGCCAGGGTGCCGGCAAAAAAATCACAGACAAATGTACATATTGCCATGGCGAAGGTGTTTTGATGGATGAGGAGATCATTACGGTGAATATTCCGGCCGGAGTTGCGGATGGAATGCAACTTTCAATGCAGGGAAAAGGGAATGCTGCACGCCGCGGAGGTGTTGACGGAGATCTGTTGATTCTGGTTAAGGAAGAAGAGCATCCTGATTTGTTGCGGGATGAGAATAACCTGATATATAATTTGCTGCTTGATTTCCCTACAGCTGTATTGGGAGGAGAAGTGGAGATTCCACTTATCGAAGGGACGATGAAGATCAAAATTCCAGCCGGGACACAGCCCAATACGATTCAGCGGTTTGCCGGTAAAGGTTTGCCTTTGATCAATCGCTATGGTAGAGGTGAATTGGTAGTGAGTATATCTATATATGTGCCTGAAATGCTAAATACGGAAGAAAAACGGATCATGGAGAAATTGAAATCACATGAAAATTTCCGCACCAATGTTTCCATTCTGGAAAAATTCAAGCGTAAGGTGAAAAGTATGTTCCAGTAATTGATATTTGAAATTTTAAATATATAGCCGGGTTTGAAAGGAACCCCGAACATGCACAGAGCCCTGAAAATCGGATAAAACCGGCTTTCAGGGCTCTCTTTTTTTTAAAAAAAGGATTGTTGACGGCATGGACTGGTATCCGGATAAGCCTCAGAAATTGAGGAATGAATCTACGATATAGTTATGAAAAATAATCAGATCAGGACACCTGCCGATAAAAAAAGGCTGTCTGAGACAGAAGTCACGGACAGCCTTTTTCGATAGGGTTTACAGATTGCTAATCAGATTATTTCAATTCGATAGCAAGCGATATTTTTATTTCGTATGTGATTCAACCCATTTGCGCGCATTAACAAACGCTTCGATCCAAGGAGTTACCTGGTCGTTGTTTTTGCGTTCTTGTGGGTAATATGCACATTGCCAAGGGAAGATTGCTCTTTCCAGGTGAGGCATCATTGCCAGATGACGGCCGTCTGCCGATGCGATACCAGCGATTGCTGCCGGAGATCCGTTTGGATTTGCCGGGTAAGCATCATACGTATAGTTCGCAATCACATGATATTGGTCGATCGCTTTCGGTAAAGAGAATTTCCCTTCACCATGAGCTACCCATACACCCAGTTTAGAACCGGATAACGATCCGAACATAACCGAATTATTTTGAGGGATAGTCAATCCGACAAAATTCGATTCGAATTTATGAGAATCATTGTGAAGCATTTTCGGTTTCACATCATCCTGCGG
>JBOFCW010000080.1:0-3633 GCA_051646395.1 Bacteroidales bacterium | reverse complement strand
GGGTACAGAAGGAAACTTTAATACAGACCAAATCAACACACCTGCAGACCAATGGAATTATAAGATGCGAACTCCATGGAAATTCCAGGTTGGAGCAGCCTATATTCTGGGTAAAGCAGGTTTGGTCAGCTTCGATTACGAACGGGTCGACTACAGCTATATCCATTTACGTGACGACGATGGTTTTGCTGATGCATATTCTTTCACAAACGACGATATCAAAAATCAACTTCAGGGGATCAATACCTTCCGGGTAGGAACTGAAATCAGACTTAGCCCGGTAACAAGTCTTCGTCTGGGATACGCAAACCAATCATCAGCTTATACCGACGCTGTCAAAAAGAATGAATCGGCTATTTATACCAGCGGAACTGTTCCAAATTACGTAATCGACCGGGGCACTCAGTATTTTACCGGAGGCTTAGGTTATCGTCTGGGAAGCGTTTTCATGGACTTTGCCTTCGTATGGAAAGAAAATAGACAGGATGCCTATCTTTTCCCCACAGTTTCAGAAGCAAGTATCGTATCAGAACGGAACCGATTGAAAACAACCTCCTATAAATTCCTGATATCAATGGGTTATAAATTCTGACACTCCGAAAATCATCCGGATATATAAATAAACAGCGACACCGTCCTGACCACAAGGAGATCAGAACGGAGTCGCTGTTTTTTTTTATCTCATCTATTTCTCCACGAATTCATCTACTACATTCGCAAGAAACCGGTTAAACGGGAGCGCCTTCTTTAATGTTGCGGAGGCATTAATCACCCAGTTTTCATCGAAAAAAGATTCTCGTAAGGGTTTCTCCACGAAATAATCTTTCAACATCAAAAGATGTGGTTCGGGAAAATCCTTCGCAAAACCACGGGGCATTGTACGTAAACTTCCCCCTTGTACTTCCCCAAACGCGTCTATGAACTCTCGATCACGGATTATTTCAAGAAAATCATCCAGATTATCATAAATTTCCTGACGAACCATCTTTAACAACTTCGGATCAGGATGCCATATTCCGGCTGCAATCAGGCAATAGCCTGGTTCCAAATGAAGATAATACCCCGGGAATTCACTCTTTCTGCCCCCTTTGGCAATCCACGCACCGAAATGTGTTTTATAAGGGGTTTTATCATGCGAGAAGCGTGTATCGCGGTAAATCCGAAACAAAGTTTGTTTTGCTTGTAATCCGGCTACTGATGCATCAAACATCGCAATCTCATCTATTAACTCCTGCACCATGAATTCAAACACTTCCCGATAGGAGTCATAATCCGCTTTATGCTCCTGAAACCACTCCCGATTGTTGTTTCGGGACAAGTCTTGTAGAAATTGAAACATCGCCTTCATTCGCAAAGGTGTATTTTGATTAATCTCCGATTTTTCCATAAATTTACACACATTAAGCTTCGGGAGCCCAAGTTAATAACAAATGCACATTCACATTAGTTTATTTTGAAACAATCATAATCCAAAATCAATTCATTACATGAAACAAGAAGAAACCAAGAAACAAGGCGGTTTACCAGAAAACGCCTTCCGCCCCCTTAAACCGGGTGAAACATATCGACCGATTCTTCCGGCAGACGAGAAATTCCATGGTGTAAATGCCTGGTCTGTTACCTGGGGTATCGTAATGGCTGTACTTTTTTCGGCAGCCGCCGCCTATTTAGGCTTAAAAGTGGGTCAGGTTTTTGAAGCTGCGATTCCTATCGCCATTATTGCTGTCGGCTTATCGAACGCGGGAAAACGCAAACATGCATTGGGCGAAAACGTAATGATCCAGTCGATTGGTGCTTGTTCCGGTGTAATCGTAGCAGGAGCAATCTTTACACTTCCTGCTTTATATATTTTGCAAGCGAAATATCCGGAACTGACCGTTAACTTCATGAATATTTTCATGAGTTCATTACTCGGCGGTGTTTTAGGTATTTTATTCCTGATTCCTTTTCGTCGTTATTTCGTTTCCGAAATGCACGGGCAATACCCATTTCCGGAGGCTACAGCCACAGCACAGGTACTTGTGACAGGAGAAGAGGGTAGTAATCAGGCTAAACCCCTCATTCTTGCCGGTGTAATCGGAGGTTTATATGATTTCATCATCGCTACTTTCGGCTGGTGGAATGAAACATTCTCTTCCCGGGTAATTCCATTCGGAGATGCGATTGCGGAAAAAACAAAAGCAATGTTCAAACTGAATGTGGGAGCAGCTGTTGTGGGGCTGGGCTATATTGTCGGTCCGAAATACTGTGCAATCATCTGTTTCGGCTCACTGTTTATCTGGTGGGTAGTTGATCCATTGATGAACTTATTTTTCTATGATCAGGTTCTGGCCTTCGGAAATCCGAATATTACACAGACTGTAGGTGAAATGAGCGCCGAAACTATTTTCACAACCTATGGTCGGCAGATTGGTATCGGTGCTATCGCCATGGCCGGATTGATCGGAATTTGGAATTCACGCGGCGTTATCAAGAGTGCAGGCTCACTTGCAGCTCGCGAATTTAAAGTGAAAGACACTTCTAAAATCGAGAATGTAAAACGCACGGAAAAAGACCTGAGCATGAAATTTATTGCCGTTGTGGCCGTAATCGCTTTGGCTGTTATTTTCTTATTCTTCTGGTTGGGTGTAATTGGCAACTTGGGCCAGGCTCTTATCGCATGGCTTGTGGTTACCTTGATCGCATTCTTATTTACAACAGTGGCTGCAACAGCCATTGCCATTGTAGGATCGAACCCCGTATCAGGAATGACCCTTATGACACTCATTCTCGCTTCGGTTATCCTGGTTGCTATCGGTTTGAAAGGAACTTCCGGGATGGTCGCTTCATTGGTAATCGGGGGTGTGGTTTGTACGGCCCTTTCTATGGCCGGAGGATTCATCACCGACCTGAAAGTCGGCTATTGGACGGGGGTAACTCCGAAGGCTCAGGAAACATGGAAATTTCTGGGAACACTGGTTTCTGCAGCCACAGTAGGAGGTGTAATCCTCATTTTGAATAAAACATACGGATTTACATCCGGAGCACTGGCTGCTCCACAGGCAAATGCCATGGCTGCCGTTATCGAGCCGCTAATGTCAGGTGCAGGTGCCCCATGGGCTCTTTATGGCATCGGGGCAGGTATTGCCCTGTTGTTATTCTTTATCAAAATTCCACCGCTTGCATTTGCTTTGGGGATGTTCATTCCAATCGATCTGAACTTACCGCTTTTGATTGGTGGTGCTATTAACTGGTATGTAGGTTCCCGCTCTAAAGACAAAGAATTGAATACCGCTCGCGTAGAAAAAGGAAACTTGTTGGCTTCCGGATTTATTGCCGGAGGTGCGCTGATGGGTGTCGTAAGTGCTTTGATGCGTTTTGGCGGATTGAATTTTGTAAACGAAGAATGGCTGGAAACAGGAGCGTCTCAATGGCTGGGATTAGGCATGTATGCCCTTTTGTTAATCTATTTCACAATCAGCACGCTTAAAATCGAAAATAAGAAATAAAAAAACTCTACCCGGATCAATAACCCGGATAATCTTGATTTAATCGAGTAGGAGGAAAATGAAATAGTTTTCCTCCTATTTCATTTTCCGACCTCTCACACCACCGTACGTGCCGTTCGGCATACGGCGGTTTATTAAACATGAC
>JBOFCW010000254.1:0-9625 GCA_051646395.1 Bacteroidales bacterium | reverse complement strand
TATCGCCCTGATACCGCTGCAACCAGCTCTTCCTGCGCAACCTTCCACACCAGAAAACGTTGCCTCTAATGATCTTTGGGCACCTGTGACAGCAGAATTGCAAGCATTCGGAAAAAGCACCGTGACACAAGATTCGTCTTTGTGGCTCATTCTGCTTGCAGGTTTCGCCGGAGGTTTGTTCGCGTTGCTTACCCCTTGTGTATGGCCTATGATCCCTATGACCGTAAGCTTCTTCCTTAAACGCACCAAAGATCGTAAGAAATCGATTCGTGATGCTTTTACTTATGGAATTTCGATCATCGTGATTTATGTAGCTTTGGGATTGATCATTACCGGTCTTTTTGGAGCAAGCGCCCTGAATGATTTGGCGACGAATGCGATTTTCAACATCATATTCTTCTTGTTATTGGTCCTTTTTGCAGTTTCATTTCTTGGAGCATTCGAAATCACGTTACCAGCTTCATGGACTACAAAACTCGACTGCAAAGCCGACTCTACGACAGGACTGATCAGCATTTTCTTCATGGCCTTTACGCTGGCATTGGTTTCATTCTCATGTACAGGTCCGATTATCGGTACTTTACTCGTACAGGCTGCCTCAATGGGAGCGACAGCAGGACCGGCAATCGGTATGCTTGGATTCGCCATTGCTCTGGCAATCCCATTCTCATTATTTGCGATCTTCCCCTCTATGCTTCAGTCTATCCCCAAATCAGGTGGTTGGCTCAATTCCGTAAAAGTCGTTCTGGGATTTCTGGAACTGGCATTAGCACTGAAATTCCTTTCTGTTGCCGATTTGGCCTACGGATGGCGCTTTCTCGACCGTGAGGTATTCCTGACATTATGGATTGTTATTTTCTTCATGCTTGGTTTTTATTTATTAGGAAAACTGAAATTCTCGCACGACAGCAGTCTTCCTTACATAACAATTCCCCGACTATTCCTTGCGATCGTATCCATGTCGTTTGCTATTTATATGATTCCGGGATTATGGGGTGCCCCGCTGAAAGCAATCAGTGCATTCGCGCCACCGCTCACAACTCAGGATTTCAGCCTTTACCATGAAGAAACCCATGCGGCCTTTAACGATTATGAAGAGGGTATGGCATATGCAAAAAAAGTTAACAAACCGGTATTGCTTGATTTCTCTGGATATGGATGTGTAAACTGTCGCAAAATGGAAGCTACTGTTCTTTCCGAAAGCGATGTGAAATCCATGATTGAAAAAGATTATGTGATGATTACGCTCATGGTTGACGACAAGACACTTCTTTCGGAACCCATAAAAATAGAAGAATATGGCAAATCCCGTACGCTACGTACAATCGGCGATAAATGGAGTTATCTGCAACGCTCTAAATTCGGAGCCAACGCACAACCCTATTTTGTTTTGCTCGATGGTTCAGGAAAGCCGCTTGCAGCATCTTATTCATTCAATGAAAATGTTGCAGAATTTATCGCCTTCTTATCTGAAGGCTTGAAAGAATTCAACAAACGTTAATCCATAAAGAATTACGAATCTGACGATTGCATCATCAGTTCCTACCCAGGCGGGTATCTACGTATTAAATCCGTAGATACCCGCCTTTTCGTTTCTCTTTTTATTACCTTTGGTTCGCGAATCACTGATTCGCCTTTTGAAATTTTCCGGAAATATGCACACGAAAGAACAAAAAATGGAGGCGTTCGGACGCCTGCTCGATGTACTCGACGAACTTCGCGAAAAATGTCCATGGGATCGCAAACAAACCAACGAATCCCTTCGGGCTAATACAATTGAAGAAACTTATGAATTATGCGCTGCCATCATATCGGGTGATGACAACGAACTCAAAAAAGAATTGGGAGACGTATTGCTTCACATTGTCTTTTACTCAAAAATAGCTGAAGAACAAAACAAGTTCGATATCGGGGATGTTTGCAATGCACTTTGCGACAAGCTCATTTTCCGGCATCCACATGTTTTCGGAGAAACAGTAGCCGAAACCGCAGGCGAGGTAGAACAAAACTGGGAGCAGATCAAACTGAAAGAAAAAGGTGGCAATAAAACGGTATTGCAGGGGGTACCAGCAGCTCTTCCTGCTCTGGTGAAAGCTCATCGTATACAAGATAAAGCGAGAAATGCAGGGTTTGACTGGGAAATCCGCGAACAGGTATGGGACAAGGTACTTGAAGAGTTTAATGAACTCAAAAGCGAGGTCGACACACTCGATCACGACAAGATGGAGGCCGAATTCGGTGATCTTTTTTTCAGCATTATCAATGCGGCAAGATTATACAAGATAAATCCGGACAATGCTTTGGAACGCACAAATCAAAAATTTATCCGCCGTTTCAATTTTCTTGAACAACGAGCCAAGGAAAACGGTTTGAACCTGAAAGACATGACGCTCGCTGAAATGGATGCATTTTGGAACGAAGCTAAATCTCTGGGATTATAATTTATACGACAAAACAATTCGAATATGGGATGTATCGGTAATATCTTATGGCTGATTTTGGGTGGTCTGGCAACGGCAATCGAGTACTTTACCTCTGGCTGTATCATGTGTCTGACAATAATCGGAATTCCATTCGGAATACAAGCTTTTAAATTAGGCATCCTTGCCTTATGGCCATTCGGCTCGACCATTACGACCAGACCCGAAGCGGGAGGCTGTCTGAATATCGCAATGAATATCCTCTGGATCATAGTTGGCGGCATCTGGATCGCCCTAACCCATCTGGCCTTTGGGGTTGTTTGCTGTATTACCATTATTGGTATTCCTTTCGGCCTTCAGCACTTCAAAATGGCAGCATTGGCAATAGCTCCATTCGGCAAAGAGATCAATTGAAACATAAAGAATATTCTTTATTCATGATTTATGAATCGTCAATGTTTTAACGATTCATAAATCATTCTTTGAGCCCGGGTGAGCTTCTTCATCCTTCCCTCTTTTTTATAAATATTATTCAGATTCTCGTCAATCCAACATGCCTTTGTGTTATCTGAAAGTTGAATCATCAAACCGTTTATAATCGTATCTTTTACGTCTTTATCCCAAACCGGAAATGCGGTTTCAATGCGTCGGTTCAAATTCCGCTTCATCCAGTCAGCCGAAGTGATGTAAACTTCTTCTTCTCCATCGGCATAGAAATACCATACACGCGAATGCTCCAGATACGAATCAACAATCCTGGTTATACGAATGTTACGACTATAGGGTTGATTCGGAACCAAACAACAGATACCTCTTACAATCAGGTCGATCCGAACGCCAGCCTCACTCGCCCGATACATCAATTCGATCATATACGGATCATGCAATCCGTTCATTTTTAAAATCAAACGCGCTTTTTTCCCATTGCGTGCAGCATCGATTTCGCGGTTAATCTTTGATTCCAACTGTTCTACCATATTGAATTGAGAAACGAGCAGGTATTTGAAGCCATATGGCTCCACCCCTTTTTCTAGTAATTCAAAAAGCTTTTCCATTTCGATGATTAGCTCATTCTTATTAGTAAGAATCACTAAATCAGAATAAACGCCGGCTGTTTTCTCATTAAAATTGCCAGTACTCAGACAGGCATAACATTTTTCAAGTTGATGCGATTCGGTTTTCCGCAACACCAGTATCATCTTGGCATGTACCTTCAGACCCGGCAAAGAATAAATGATCCGGATTCCTGCTTTACGCATCCTTTCGGCCTTATCAAAATTATTTTCTTCATCGAAGCGGGCTTTGAGCTCGACAAAAACAGTTACTCGCTTCCCGTTCTGAGCCGCACTGATCAATGAATTTATTACTGCAGAGTTTTCGGCCACACGATATTGCGTAAGTTTAATCTCCTCAACATTGGGATCAAATGCGGCTTCATTGAGAAACCGGATGAGATATTCGAAAGAATGATATGGAAAATGAAGTAACATATCTTTTTTCTTGATCACTTTGAAGATAGATCCCGAATTGTCGAATTCACGGATACGAAGCGGATGAGGCAATTGCTCCGTGAGAGACTTCCCGACCGGATTTGGCAACTTAATCAAATCTTCCAGATGCAAATGACAGCCTTCAGGGATGCATCGGTCATTTGTAAAATGAAATGCGTCACAAATGTAACGTAAGAAATCGGCAGGCATTTTCGAATCATATACCAGTCGATTGGCTGCCCCTATTTTCCGCTTACGGACATTTCGGCGAATCTCTTCGACTAAGGTTTGTTTCGATTCAATGGGAATCAAAAAATCCGCATCGCGCGAAACACGAATCGTATAACTGCTATCTATAACGAACCCCGGGAAAATCACGTCCAGATTGGCCTTGATCAAATCTTCTACGAACATCAGGTAATACTTATCGCCCAACATCGGAAGTTCTACAAAGCGGGGAATTTTGGAATAGGGTACTTTCATTACGAAATAAACTGGCTCACCAGGAGGGGCCAATGCGCCACAACCAGACCGGCTATATTCTTCACACTGAAATTCGCTATTAGCTTGTGGTTGCTGACAGACCCGAATCACCAGATACAACCGGTTGTCTCTGATAAAAGTATGCAGTTGGTTTTTCAAGACAATCATCGGTTCGAGATAAGGAAATACCTCTTCTTTAAAATAGGTACGTATAAATTCCTGATGTTGTGATTCAACATCTCTTCCTTCGTACAAAACGATACGATGACGGGCCAGTTCCCGCAAAATATCGTTTTCAAAAAAACGATCGAATTCTTTCAACTGCTTTTGCACCTCGGCATTAATCATTTGCAGAGTTTGCCAGGCCACACTGCGTTTTTCGGGTGTGGTCTCTTCATCTATCAGTTCTTTTCTGTGTTCGGAGACACGAACC
Organism: Bacteroidales bacterium; assembly: GCA_051646395.1. Lineage (GTDB taxonomy): Bacteria > Bacteroidota > Bacteroidia > Bacteroidales > JAUNSR01 > JAUNSR01. The sequence continues at coordinate 4,799 of JBOFCW010000254.1, read as the reverse complement.
CGGTAAAATTCCTCCAGATTGGAAGAATATATAGAGAGAAATTTAATCCGTTCGAAAAGAGGCAACGACTGATCTTTAGCCTCCATCAACACGCGATAATTAAATGATAACCAACTGATATCCCGTTTAAATAAGCGTCGTTCTATTTCCATGTTTTTCGCAGGTTAGCTAGTTAGATTTGTAGGGTAATCTCAAAATTAGTAGTTTTACTGATAATTACATACATTAAAATGCTAAAAATAGGATTGCTTTCCGACACGCACGGCTGGTGGGATGACCGTTACGAAAAACATTTCGCGCAATGCGATGAAATATGGCATGCGGGCGACATCGGATCTGTAGAACTTGCCGACCGTTTTGAGGCGCTGAAAAAACCACTACGTTTTGTGACGGGTAACATCGATAGCCATGAACTGCGGGCACGATATCCCAAACATCAGCGCTTTACTACAGAAGGAGTAGATGTGTGGATAACTCATATCGGAGGATATCCGGGTAAATATGCGCCTGATATCGCGCCTCACATTTTCCGTCATCCGCCTAAGTTGTTCATCAGCGGACATTCACACATTTTGAAAGTGCTTTATGATAAAAAACTTCAATGTTTGCATCTGAATCCCGGTGCGGCAGGCAAACAGGGTTTTCATAAAAACCGCACCCTCTTACGTTTTATTCTCGAATCGGGCGATATCCGGGATCTTGAAGTAATTGAACTGGCAGAAGAGTAAACATTTCTAACCTTTATATTATCTTATTATTCACATTATGACTTCAATTTTCAAAAAGTTTTCACGGGCTTTCTGGACAGCCAACACTGTTGAGCTACTAGAGCGAATGGCCTATTACACGGTTTTCATCGTAATTACCCTCTATCTTTCTAAGGTGATGGGATTTTCCGATCTGGAGGCTGGTGTAATCTCCGGACTTTTCTCGGGAGCTCTTTATTTGCTTCCGACGTTCGCCGGAGCATATGCCGATAAAATCGGCTTCCGTAAATCCATGCTGATTGCATTCTCCTTTTTGAGCATCGGTTATTTCGGATTAGGTTTATTACCGACGCTCCTTGAATCAGCCGGTTTGGTTCAATATGGCATCGAAACCACCTTTACAGGATTACGTGAAAGTGAAATGCGCTATGCCATTATTCCGGTCATGATCATCATCATCATCGGTGGAGCATTCATTAAATCGATTATCAGCGGTACTGTTGCCAAAGAAACCACAAACGAAACACGTGCGCAGGGCTTCTCTTTATTTTACATGATGGTAAACATCGGGTCTTTTACGGGAAAAACCGTTGTTGAACCAGTTCGTCGTGCCTTAGGAAGCGAGGGACTTGTTTATCTGAATTATTTTTCGGCCGCAACTACATTTGTTGCCCTTATCATCGTTTTCTTCCTATACAAAACCACTCATACGGCCGGACAGGGAAAAAGCTTCCGTGAAATTGGTCTGGGATTATGGAAAGTACTTACCAATACCAAGTTGATCATTCTTACTTTAATCACAAGTGGTTTCTGGATGGTATACATGCAGCTCTATGCAACTATGCCGAAGTATGTAATCCGCATGGCCGGCGAAGACTCAGCTCCAGCCTGGTATGCGAATGTCAATCCGCTTGTTGTAGTATTGTTGGTTAATTTCGTAACTACTGCAATGAAAAAACGTTCGGCTATTACCTCGATGATTGTAGGGATGCTGATTATGCCTGTTTCCGCATTGGTTATGGCCTCCGGAAATTTGATTCACGGCGAGATCCTTGGCATGAATCCGGTGGCCTTCATGATGGTAGTGGGTATCGCATTTCAAGCGCTTGCAGAAACTTTCATTTCGCCTCGTTATCTGGAATATTTCTCGATGCAAGCTCCAAAAGGAGACGAAGGGATGTATCTCGGATTCAGCCATATCAACTCATTTATCGCATCTGTGATCGGCTTCGGTCTTTCGGGTTACCTGTTGGGTGAGTACTGTCCGGATCCTTCTCTGTTCGCATCCCGCGAAGCTTGGCAGGCTGCTGCTGCGAATGCGCATTACATCTGGTACTACTTCGCTGTTATCGGATTGGTTTCAGCTATCGCCTTATTCATTTTCGGAAAAATAACGCACGAAGAAGAATAAAATACACCTTAAAACAAAAGACAAATGTCATACACTTTTACGAATATCGATGGATATTTCTTAAGTGCATGACATTTGTCTTTTATTTTTATTCCTCAATTCGCGGAAGATAATCGGTTTGAATATTCGTCATACTCGACCAAAGGTTATACCGTGCCTTCTCATTCATCGCTTCCAGCATTTTTATAACCGTTTTCATTTCCGGCCGGCTGGATGAACATTCATACGGACAAGGTTGCTTCTGACGTACATACCCCCTCATACTTTCCAGCTCGATCAATTCCTTTTCCGGAACCAGACACATCGGGCGAATTATCGTCATCTCGAATTTATCCATTTTCAATTTAGGAGGCATCGTTCCGAAGGCTCCCTGAAAAGTCATATTCATCAAAAGAGTCTGTAAAATATCATCCTGATGGTGTCCTAATGCTATTTTGTTACAACCATATTGCTGCGCGATAGCGAACATCGCTTTCCTTCTCATCCATGAACATAAAAAACACGGTGATTTTCGTTTATCCGTACTCATATCGAACGCTGTTTCATGATGAATAAATTCGATATCATTCGCCTGACAATGTGAACGTAAATACTCAAGATCGGATACATATCCTATGTTAGTCATCGATACATGAATAGCGACAACTTCAAAACGGGGTTTGAATATTTTTTTTCTTCTTCCCAATAACTCAATCAAAGCGAGAGAATCTTTCCCACCGGATAACCCTACAAGAATTTTATCACCCTCTTCGATCAAACGAAAGTCAACCATCGCTTTTCTGATCTTTCGCTCTATCTTATGAAATAATTGTTCCTCTTGTGTAAATTTCTTTCCCATCGCGCAAAAATAATCAATAAATCGGGCTAAATATAACGACTTACACCAAGAACCTACCATACAGAGTCTTGAAGAAGAATAAAAAGGTAAATTTCTGACAAAAAAACTCTCTTTTAACTACCTGTATTTGTACTTTTTTATATTTTTACATCAAATTTATTTGTTTATGAGATTTAAGATAGTTTTAGTCGTTCGAAATGAAGCGTTTGGAAATATTTTGCCGGTTAGTTACCAGTTTGAACTATCTTCATGCATTTATAAAAAGTTAACTGAGAATAAGAATAAATACAATGAATGGCTTAAAATGAATGGATTTGAAGCAGATAACAACATCAAGCACAAACTCTTTTCATTGTCAAATTTATATATTCCGAAAATTAAAGTTGAAGCTGACCGCTTACATGTACTGGCTCGAAAAGTACAGCTCTGGATTTCTTTTCTCCCGGAAAGGGGTACGACTGATTTTTTAAAATCGGTTCTATCTAATCAACTATTGCTTATCGGAGATAAAAAAACCCAGGTTGAATTCATGCCTGAAAGCATTGAAGAAATAGGCAAAGCCGAATTTCCAAAAACCATTGATTACTTATCCCTTTCTCCGATTGTCGTATCCTCGCTCAGACAAAACAAGAGCATTGAATATATTTCACCCGAAGATCCGAATTACATCCATTCTCTCATGACCTTACTTCTTGACAAATACGAACATTTCTATGGCCATGAATTTCCGCATGATCTGGAGTGCGACTTTGAACTCCTGACACCTCCCAAACGAAAAGGAATATTCATCAAACGATTTACAGAAGAAGAAACTAAGATCATCGGATATATGTATAAATTCAGATTCCGGGTGCATCCTGCACTTCATCACCTACTGTATAACACAGGTTTAGGAGATAAAGTGGGACTGGGATTTGGTTGTGTAGAAATACTAAATTCATAATATTTAGCACACTTTAAGGCAAATCGCTCCCTTTTTCGGCAAAAAAAGAGGTGCTTAAATTGTTAAATGCGAATATTTTTCCTTATTTTGTAATACGAAAAGTTTAATTAACAGCAAATAATTCAAGTAGCTATGACTGATGTTCTCGCAACTTCCGAATCGCTCAACGCTGAAACACCTCAGGTTAACGAAAAACGGACGAATGAATCTGCCTCAGAGCAGGTAATGCCTAAAAGAGATTATAATAACCGCGAAGAAGTAATCGCTCGTCTTCAAATCCTGATTGGAGGACCAGCAGAGGAAGTGAAAGACGAAGTTGAATCACTTAAACAGCTGTATTATAAACTTCGCAAACATGAGATTGAAACAGCAAAAATCGCTTTTATCGAAGCGGGAAACACTGAAGAGGAGTTTGCCATTGAACCAGATTCTCTTGAAAATGCCCTGAAAACATTGCTCAATGATTATAAAATCAAAAAAGCAGCTGCTTTAGAAGCAAAAGAAATTCGTCGTCGAGAAAATCTATCTCTAAAAATGGAGATTCTCGAGGAAATGCGCAAAATTGCTGAAGACAGCGATCACATCAATAAATTTTACGCCGAGTTTCAGGAACTATCAAAAAAATTCCGCGAAATAACTGACATCCCTGCTTCTGCAATCAATGATACGTGGAAAAACTTCCAGAAATACACTGAAAGTTTCTATGATTTATTGAAGATAAACAAGGAATTGCGGGATTACGATTTCAAAAAAAATCAGGATCACAAAGAAGCTATTTGTACAGAAGCAGAAACGTTAGCTCAAAGCGAAGATATTGTTGCTGCCTTCCACCGCTTACAGGAACTTCATGAAGAATGGAGACAGACTGGCCCCGTAGCCGCTAATTTGCGCGAAGAATTA
>JBOFCW010000241.1:0-22623 GCA_051646395.1 Bacteroidales bacterium | reverse complement strand
AAAAACAAAAAAGAGGTTTCTTTCAAATTGATTTTAAAACGGAGCTGATCGAAAAAGACGAATTGACCAACCATGTGTTGCCATTGGAATTGCTTGTGGAAAATGGCGGTGTCGTGAGCGAAGAAAGAAGTCGGATTCTGATCAGCCCGGTTGTGAAGGATGCTTTGATCGGATTACGCACATCCGGCATACAGAATTATAATTTCAATCCCCGGAGCGGTCGTAAAATAGAGATTGAAATCCCCGTAGTAGCGGAATTCAAAAATCATTGGGACATCGGTTTTTCGCTGGATATGTCGAAAGATTTGCTCGACGACTGGAATAGCCTGAACGAAGGGGATCTGTTAATGGCTCCGGCCGAATGTTTTCAGCTTGAGGGAAAAACGGAAATTGAGGCCGGTAAAACCGAGCGGAAAATGAAAATTATCATCGACCGTGAAAAAATGCCATACGGTGATTTTGCCATTCCGGTTTTGCTCACGGAAACATCCAGATTCGAAATCAATGAAGACCGTAATTTTCTTTTGCTGAAGCTTCTCAACCTGCAGGACAAACTGGATCGTTCGGTTTGGACATTAACTCCATCCTCGGAACAGGCCTCAAATCCGGTCGCTCTGATGATTGATGAGGATCCGGCTACGTTCTGGCATAGCATGTATAGTCCCGCTCCGGTACCTCCGATGCCGTATAAAATACAGATAGACTTCGGCGGTCTCCATGAAGTGTCAGCATTCGATCTGCAAAGGCGTTCTGATAAATTCTACAATGACTTGAAAAGCGGATCTTTTGAGATCAGCGAAAATGGGGAAGAATGGGAAACTGTATTGGTTTTTGAATTTCCGAATGTCAATATGACCACTCCTTCTATGTTCTTCTTCGGAAAAAGAAATGCCCGATACGGAAGAATTATTATTGATGGTAGTAACCGCGGCGCAAATGTTTCGATTGCCGAATTTAATGTTTATGGTGAAAAACTATAATTCGCACTTATGGTGAAAAAAATCACGGTTCGGAGTTTTCTCCGGGCCGTGATTTTTTTATGTGGGTGAATCAGGTGTTGTTTGATATATTGATTGTGGGGAGTTACAACGACGGCAAACTCATCCCATAAATCTTCCGATACAGATCGAGGGCATAAACGTCGGTCATGCCGGAGATATAATCGAGTACGGCCATGATGCGACCATATTTGGTCGGGGCATCGGTTTCGTATTGTTGCGGGATCCGGTCGAGGAGCAAACGGGCATAGGATTTACCGGGATTTTCGACGGCGAAGATCAGCTTGTCGAGCAGGACGGAAATGATCTGATGACCGGCCAGTTCGATATCGACCACATCGGATGAGCGATAAAGCCGTTCGAAAGCTTTTCGTGAGCAAGCCTTGTAGGCATCCGCTGGTGTTTCTGCGATGAAATCGATCAACGGACGGGAAAGAGTTCCTCCAAGGAGCTCTTCTTCTTTTTCGACGAATACGCGGGCGCATTCATTAACCAGTTCGCCGATTACGCATGAGCGCAGGTAGCCGATCTGTTCGTTCACGTCTGTGACGACATCCAGCGTCTTGAGCATACGCTCTTTACGCTCTTCATTGAAATAGGCCATGAAAAGTTCTTTCGTTTCGGCCGTAGTAAGTAGTTTAAGCTTATGCGCATCTTCGATGTCCATGATCTGATAACAGATGTCATCGGCTGCTTCTACCAGATAAACGAGCGGATGACGGTGATACCGATCGCCTTTATCGGGATGTTCGAGCAATCCCAGTTCGTCGGCGATACGGCGAAAAGAATCCGTTTCGGAAGTGAAAAAACCGAATTTCAGTTTCTTGCCGGCATGGGTAGAGGGATAAGGGTATTTCACAATCGAGGCAAGAGTAGAATAGGTGAGTGCGAATCCTCCTTCCCGGCGTCCGTTAAACTGATGTGTCAGCAGACGGAAGGCATTGGCATTTCCTTCAAAATGGGTCAGGTCGTCCCATTCCTGCCTTGTCAGGTTTTCGCGCATCTGCTGTCCTTTTCCTTCCGAAAAATAGGTGGCGATGGCTTTTTCTCCCGAATGGCCGAAAGGCGGGTTGCCCAGGTCGTGTGCCAGACACGCGGCTGCTACGATCGCGCCGATCTCTTCCAGTTTATTAAACCACACCTCATCCTTATACTTGTCTCGTAAACTATTCGATACGCTGTTTCCCAACGAGCGTCCCACGCAGGCTACCTCCAGGCTGTGTGTGAGTCGGTTATGAACGAAAACACTACCCGGCAGAGGAAATACCTGTGTTTTGTTCTGTAGCCGTCTGAAAGGGGACGAAAAAATCAACCGGTCATAGTCTCGTTGAAAGTCTGTGCGCGCGTGCTGACGGATGTCGTGGTAACGTTCCTGTCCGAATCGTTTGGTGGAAAGAAGTTTGTCCCAGTTCATAATGGGCAGGTTGTCGGCTCTGTTCATAACCTTTGTTTTGTAAATTGTTATAACAAAAATAGATTAAAGCCGGTTGATAGCGAATCATTCAGGTGTTTTTCTTGTTTAAAAGAGAAAGAAAAGGAGCTTTTTCGTTATTTTCGCATGACCTATCGTTACCTGTTTCGCACCGGTTTATCCGGATGGATGCGATTCCTGCAGAACAAACCATATTCGATAGTTTAAAAATGCAATAGGATCAGGTTCTGTTGCTTCACATAAAAAGACAATACAATGACAGTAAAGATAGTAAATCAGTCTAAACACGCGCTACCGGAATATGCTACGGCTCTTTCGGCAGGAATGGATTTGCGCGCCAATATCGATGAGCCGATCGTTTTGGAACCGCTACAGCGGGTTCTTGTTCCGACCGGATTATTCATCCAGTTACCCGAGGGTTATGAAGCTCAGATTCGTCCCCGAAGTGGTCTTGCTTTGAAACATGGTATTTCGATCCCGAATTCGCCGGGCACGATCGATGCTGATTATCGTGGTGAAATCCGGGTTATTTTGATCAATCTTTCGAATGAAGCGTTTGTAATTAATGACGGAGAGCGCATTTGCCAGATGGTGGTGGCTCCCTATACGCGCGTTAGCTGGGAATCTGCCGCTTCACTCGACGACACGGAGCGAGGTGCGGGAGGATTCGGGCATACAGGAAAATAATAAAACAGAAAGGAAACAGATGATTCGATTCAAATGGTTAAAGGTAGCGGCTTCGGGTTTATTACTCAGTGCATGTGTTACCACTTCTCATATCAATATAGCGGATGGAGACAACCGCATCTCCGCGGACGAACGTCGGAAATTCGACTATTTCTTCCAGGAGTCATTACGGAAAAAGGGACAGGGTGAATACGATGCTGCTTTCGACCTGATGAAAAAAGCTGTTTCTATCGATACGGCCAGTGCTCCTGGTCGTTATGATCTGGCCAATTATTATTTGCAGTTGGGACGTCCGCTGGTTGCACTCGATTATTTGCAGGGAGCTACCCGGGTTGATCCGCATAATTACTGGTACGGTATGCTGGAGGCTCATCTGCTTCAGAATCTGAATATGAGCGAAAAGGCCATCGATGCCTATAAAAGGCTTGCGGCGATTTATCCTGACCGGCCGGAAATAAATTACTCGATGGCGGATGTTTATACGCAACTCGGAGAAACACGCAATGCCATCGAAGCGCTGGATAAACTGGAAGAGAATATCGGTATTCTCGAACCTGTGATTCTGGAGAAACACCGGCTTTATCTTTCTCTGAAAGAAACCGATTCGGCTTTTAATGAGGTGAAAAAACTGATCGAAACGTATCCCGGACAGATTCAGTATCCGATTTTGCTGGGTGATTTATACCTGGGAGAGGGGATGCTAAAACAGGCCGATTCGGCTTATCAGGAAGCCGCGAAGATCGATCCTGAAAATGCCTATTTATTGGTTTCGAAGGCTGATTACCTGAATCAGATCGGAAATATCAAAGCCTCGAACGAATTGGTGCAGGATGCGTTGGTGAATGAGAAGCTGGATGTGGATACCAAAATAAAAATACTTACCGGTTATCTGACAACCGTTTTGCAGAAAAAAGATTCGGTGGCATTGGCTCAGTCAGACTCTTTGTTTACCATCGTGCTCGACCAGCATCCTCAGGTAAGCGAGTTGCACGGATTGTATGCCGAGCTGCTGCTCACTACGGATCGGCTTGCGCAAGCTCGCGAACAGTTGGGGTATGCGGTCGATTTCAATCCCAATGATCGTAAACTGTGGCTGCAGCTGATCGGAGTGGGTATGAAACAGGAGAATTATAAAGATATTGTAGAAGTGACGAACCGGGGAATGAAATACCTGCCTGAAATGCCGGAACTGTATCTGTATCAGGGAGTCGCTTATTCATTGCTTGAGAAACCGGACAGCGCATTGGCTGCTTATCGTTTGGGACTGACCAGAATCGATCCGAAAAACGTACAGATGATCTCGGATATATGGGGGCAGATAGGCGATGTATATCATCGTTTGGGGCAACAGCAACAAGCTTATGATGCCTACGAAGAAGCATTAAAATACAACGAGAAAAATATAGGCGTACTCAATAATTACAGCTATTACCTTTCGTTGGATAAATCGGATCTGTCGAAAGCGGAACGGATGGCGGCTCAGGTTGTCAAGCTCGAACCGAATAACCCGACCTATCTGGATACCTACGCGTGGATATTCTTTCAGCAAGGCAATTATATGCTTGCTAAGTTTTATATCAACAGTGCCATTAGCAAGGAGAAAACACCGAGCTCGGATATTCTTGAGCATTATGGCGATATCCTGTATATGGACGGTGATCCTGAAGCTGCCCTGATTCAATGGAAAAAAGCTCTTGAAGCGGCTAAAACACAGGTTCCTCCCCGTGATAAGAAAGAACTGGCCCGACTGAAGAGAAAGATCGAAACAAAAAAATACATAGCAGAATGAAACGTTTTAATTGGTTATTGACCGGAGCTCTTTTCGTATCAACCTTTGCCGGCTGTAAGAAAAAGCAGGAAATGGCAGAGCATGCTCCTGTCTGGACGGCAGATGAAAAAGCCCGGATCGAAACGGTAATCAGTCAACAACTGCCTTTCGAAACATTTCAATCGAAAATGAATATCTCCCTTCAGAGCGGAAGTAAATCTTTTGCTGTGAACGGAACCTTCAAACTGATCCGAAACGAACGTTTACAGGTCTCTATCCAGCCTTTCCTGGGTATCGAAGTGGTTCGCGCTGAATTTACCAACGATAGCCTGAAGCTGATGGATCGACTCAATAAACGTTATGTGGCAGAATCGATCGTTTCTTATCGGGAAAGTCTGCCGGTGGATGTCCGTTTTGAGACCATACAGGCATTATTTCTGAATCAGTTGTTCGTGCCGGGCGAACCGACATTTTCTATCAATGATTTTACCGCATTCCGTTGGCGTACCGAAAACGACGGCTTACTGATCGGACGGCTGAAAAACGATGATTGGTTCGTGCTCAACTTTTTTCTGAACCCCGAAAACCTGCTTTCACAGACGCAGGTATCCAGTAAATCGGGAGCCCACATCGTCGATTGGCGTTATGAACGTTTTCAACCTCTTTCGGGAACATCATTTCCGATGAAGTCGGTCATGACCTACCGTACGGACAATGACTCCAAATTAAAAGCTGAGCTTGAGTTTTCGCGCGTCGAACTCGATAAGAAGATGAATATGCGTTTTGATATCCCTGCTTCTTATTCGAAAATAGAACTGAGCGACCTGGTTCGCGGTTTGATGAAATTGCAATAACCTGCCTAAAGCAGAGATACCCGACAAAAGTTATAGAATGGTGCATTTATATATAAATGCAATCTCAAATAAAATAAATGAAGAAAATAATTTTATTCATCGCGTTGTGCTCTCTGACTCTCGTATTCACTTTTGCCCAGTCTTCGAAAAAACGAAGTGAACTGGAACGGCTTAAGCGTGCTACACAAGAGATGATCGAAGAGACCAGCCGGATGCTTAAAGAAACAAAAAAGACTGCGCTTCAGTCTCTTACCCAGTTGAATGTATTGGGTGAGGAGATTAAGATGCGTCGATCGCTGATCTCTACGCTGAATCAGGAAGTGTCGGTGATCGATAATGAGCAGCGTCGCATCAGCCGCGAAATATCGCAACTGGAAGCGGCGTTAAAAGAGAAGAAAGAGAAGTATGCAATCGCTATACAAGGAATATATAAACGCCGGTCGGGAGTCGACGATATGCTGTTCATCCTTTCCGCACAAAATGTAGCACAGTCTTACCGGCGCATGCGCTACCTGCAGGAGTATTCGTCCTGGCGCAAGGATCAGGCACTGGCAATCGGTGAGCAGCAGCAGGAACTCGAAAAAAAACAGGAAGAATTGCGGATCAAGCGCAAAGAGCGCACAGCCCTGCTTCAGGAGAGAAAAGGAGAGGCTGAAAAGCTTCAGCAAAAAGAGAATACACAGAAATCGCTTGTCAGTGAATTGAACAAGAAGCAAAAAACACTTCAGAGCGAACTGAAAAAACAGCAGTCACAAGCGCAAAATCTGGATCGCCAGATACAGAAGCTGATTGAAGAAGAGGCTCGTAAAGCCGCTAAAAGCAAAGATACGAAAGCTGCTACCAAAGGCGGTTATGCGATGAATAAAAAGGAAGCGGCGCTTTCGGGTAATTTTGAAGGGAACAAAGGGCGTCTGCCTTTCCCGGTAAACGGAAGTTATCTGATCGTAGGACGATTCGGAAAGCAACAAGTCTCACGCTATGTGGAAACGATCAACAACGGGATTGATATTCAGACCAAACCAGGAGGAGAAGCCCGTGCGGTTTTTGATGGTGTCGTTTCACGCGTATTCATCGTGCCCGGATACAATAGCTCAGTTATCATCCGACACGGGAATTACCTGACTGTATATTCGAATTTGCGTGAAGTTTACGTAAAGGCCGGAGATAATATAAAAACCAAACAACTTATCGGTAAAATATTCACGGATAATGAGAACGGAGACTTGACCAAGATGCAATTTCAGCTCTGGAAGGAAACGACGAAGCTCAATCCGGAGCCCTGGCTGGCCAAGTGATGTAGGGAATAACAGATATTAGGATGTCTTAAATCGCATAGATGCAAATGAAGGAAAATGAAGTGCAAATCATAGAATTACCACGGATATTCGATGATAGGGGCAACCTTTCTGTTATTCAGGAGGGGAGTCCGCTTCCTTTCAAAATAGAACGGGTATATTGGATTTATGATGTGCCCGGAGGCGAATCGCGTAGCGGGCATGCTTTTCGGGAGCAATCCGAATTTATCGTTGCCATCTCAGGCAGCTTTGATGTCGTATTACACGATGGCGACCAGGAACGTCGTATTTCACTCAATCGTTCTTACAAAGGGGTATTCGTTCCGCCCATGACATGGCGGCGTCTTGATAATTTTTCGACCAATGCGCTTTGTCTGGTTTTGAGCTCTACGGCTTATGATGAAGCCGATTATATTTATGATTTTGAAACTTACGTGAAAGAGAAATATGAAGAATAACCGGTCCGGATGTCATGATTGCCGGGTAATCACCTTGCCCAAAGTGCATAATCGGGCGGGGAATCTTACTTCGGTCAATAACGGAGTAGAGATCCCTTTCGATATACGACGGGTATATTATCTTTATGATGTTCCGGCAGGTGCTGAGCGGGGAGGGCATAGCCATCACACCCTTTGCTCATTGCTGGTAGCCGCAAGCGGGAGCTTCGACGTGATTCTGGATGACGGGAAGGAACGGCGAACCGTTCGGCTCGATCGGCCGCATAAAGGGTTGTTGATCGTGCCCGGAATCTGGCGGGAAATCGTCAATTTCTCAGGAGGTGCCATTTGTATGGTGCTGGCTTCAGAACAATACGATGAAGCCGATTATGTACGCGATTATCAGGAATTCAAAATGCTTAAGAATGGAAGTTCGACGTTATAACACCGGTTACCGGCAGCAATGGAACCGGTTTGTAGAAGTATCGAGAAACGGTACTTTTCTGCTTCAACGGGATTATATGGATTATCATGCCGATCGGTTTACCGATTATTCCTTGCTGTTCTTTACGGCAAAGAACGAGCTTGTAGCCGTATTGCCGGCCAATGTATCTGGCAAAACTCTTTATTCGCATCAGGGGCTTACTTACGGCGGATTGATTTTGTCGCCCGGTTTGAATATGGAACAGATGTTGCGAATATTCGATGCAATGAAAACCCACCTCCATGAAAACGGATTTGAAAAACTCGTTTATAAAAAAATTCCCGCCATTTATGAGAATTATCCTTCGGATGAGGATCTGTATGCCCTTTTCCGCATGGGCGCGAATCTGGCAAGCCGTTCGATCGCTTCCGTGATCAGGCAAAACGGTTATCTGTCGTTGAATGAAAACCGTCGCAGAGGTGTCAGAAAAGCTCTTGCAAAGGGGATTGAAGTTCGGGAGAATGCTGATTTTTCTGGTTTTTGGAAAATACTGGAAGGGAATCTGCGTAGCAAATACCAAACAGAACCGGTTCATTCGCTCGATGAGATTATGCTTTTAAAATCCCGTTTCCCTGAAACGATCCGTTGTTATGAAGCTTTCGACGGCGATGAGGTTATTGCAGGAGCCGTTGTTTATGAAAGTGAACAGGTGGCGCACGTACAATATATCTCCGCATCTGAACAAGGGAAAAAAGAGGGGGCTCTCGATCTGCTTTTTTATCGGCTAATTACGGAAACGTATGCGCATAAAGCCTGGTTCGATTTCGGGATTTCTACCGAGAATAACGGGACATACCTGAATGAAGGATTGATCCGGCAGAAGGAGGGATTCGGCGCCAGGGGGATTACCTACGATTGCTATCAAATGGAAATTACAAAATGATTAAATACCTTGATTTAAAGAAAATATCCGGTCGTTACGAACCGGCGCTTTCGCAAGCCGTATTACGTACGGTACAATCCGGTTGGTATCTGTTGGGAAAAGAAGTCGGCCTTTTCGAAGCCCGGTTCGGCGAATATTGCGAATCGGCTCATTGTATCGGAGTGGCCAACGGATTGGATGCCCTGTGGCTTATTTTCCGGGCTTATCTGGAGTTGGGAGTATTACAGGAAGGCGATGAGGTAATCGTACCCGCGAATACCTATATCGCGAGTATACTTGCTGTTTCGGAAAACCGCTTGAATCCGGTTTTGGTCGAGCCGGATCCCGCTACCCTTAACATCGATACCGAACGGATCGAAGCGGCAATCACTCCGCGAACGAAGGCGATTCTGACCGTTCACCTATACGGACGTATATCCGAAATGGATCCGATTACCGCGATTGCCGAAAAATACGGATTGAAGGTAATCGAGGATTGTGCCCAGTCGCACGGAGCGAAATACAAGGGGATTCCCTGCGGTGCATTGGGGGATGCTGCCGGATTCAGTTTTTATCCGGGAAAGAACCTCGGTGCTTTGGGAGATGCGGGAGCGGTAACCACTTCGGATGATACTCTGGCGCTTACCATCCGGCGACTGGCAAATTACGGAACATCACGTAAATATGTGAATACGTATAAAGGCCGTAATTCGCGATTGGATGAGATACAGGCTGCGGTGCTGAACTGCAAGATGGATCGGTTGGACGAAGATACCGAATTGCGCCGGCAAATGGCATCCCGCTATTGTGCCGAAATCAGAAATGATCTGATCAGCCTTCCCATACCGGGGGTGAAAGAAAGCCATGTATGGCATATTTTTCCGGTATTGACTTCTCACCGGGAAGCATTGCAAAAATACCTGGCGGACAAGGGCATCGAAACATTGATACATTATCCGGTTCCGCCCCATCTTCAGGAAGCCTACCGCGAATGGAACGACCGTTCTTATCCTGTTTCCGAAAGGATTCACCGCGAGATACTCAGTATTCCGCTCAACCCCTCGCTGACAGATGAGGAGGTTACCTATATCATCATGATGCTTAACGGGTTTTCGGTAGGCTGAGCCGATTTCTGAACACATTTATTCCGATTCAACTAATTCAAATCGTATTTGTCCGGACTTGGATGTCCGCACGGATGTGATCTTTTTTACTAATCTAAATTTAATGATTCGCCATGAAGTTTTTCACTGTGCTTTTTCTCTTTTGTGCTTGTTTTTCAGGATTGTATTCCGCTGTCGATCAGCAATGGATCAAAGAAAATTATACCAAACAGGAGTTTCAGATTCCGATGCGTGACAGCATAACCCTCTATACCGCCGTATATCGCCCCAATCAGCCTCAGAACAGCCCGATACTGATTATGCGAACACCCTACTCTTGTGGGAATTACGGGGCGGAATTTGAGAATTTTGCAAAAGGTTATATGCGGGCTTATCTCGAAAAGGGGTACATCATCGTCAAACAGGATGTACGCGGACGCTATCTGAGTGAGGGTGTTTTCGAACATATCAAACCGCTGTATTCGAAAGAGGCTTTGTCGGAAGGAAAAGCCGATCATCGGATCACCGACGAGGCAACCGATGTATATGATACGGTGGAGTGGTTATTGAAACACATCTCCGGGCACAACGGACGGGTCGGACTTGTCGGAAATTCCTATCCCGGCTTTTACGCACTAATGGGTGGATTGAGCGAACATCCGGCTATCCGTGCCATCAGTCCGCAGGCCCCGGTAGTGGATTGGTTTATCGGTGATGATTTTCATCAGAACGGGGCCCTGAAACTTGGCGATTCGTTTCATTTCCACAACTCATTCGGGAAACCTCACTACGGACCGACCAAAAAATACCCGCAGACCGTACGGCATTATAACAACGACGAATATACTTTTTTTCTGGAGAAAGGTACCTTGCAGGCAATCGGTTCTTTGTTCGGCGATTCCATCTCTTTCTGGCCCGATATGATGGAGCATCCCGATTATGACTTCTGGTGGCAACAACGTAATGCACTGCGTCATTGTACAAAGCTTCAGATGCCGGTGTTGATTGCAGGTGGTTTTTATGATGCCGAAGATTCGTACGGCGCATTCACCTTGTATCATCACCTGATGAAAAACAATCCTGAAAATCCGGTTTATCTGGCGGCCGGACCCTGGTCGCACGGGCAATGGCGACGCGCTTCGGCCGATCAGCTGGGGAAACTCAAAATGAATGAAAATACGGCCCGCTGGTTTCAGGATTCAATAGAGATTCCTTTTTTCGATCAGTATCTGCGCGACGATAACGCTTTGAGTGCGGATGCCAGCTGTTTCATCTTTGTATCCGGTTCGAACCGTAAAATGGAATTCCGTCAGTGGCCACCGAAGCAGGTACAACCGGTTTCGTTTTATCTGAACGGAGCCGGATCATTAACTGAAAACAAACAGAAAAAGCAGACGGAAAGCGCATATATTTCCGATCCGGCTTCTCCCGTCCCATATTCAGACCGGATCGCGAACAGCCGGAATGCCGAATACATGGTGGGAGACCAACGTTTCGCCACGCGCCGGCCGGATGTGCTGACCTACCGGAGCGAACCGCTTACGGAAGATATGTCGGTGATGGGGCAGGCAATGATCGATCTTGCTGTACAGTCATCTGCGTCGGATGCCGATTTTATCGTGAAAATTATCGACGAATACCCTGCATCCGGAGCAGAATCCCAGGAGATGAACGGCTATCAGATGTTGATTCGCGGAGAGGTCATGCGCGGCAGGTATCGCAACGGAATGGACAAACCTTCGCCCTTGCGTATTGGAAAAACCGAATCCATCCGCTGGACAACCGTCGATATGGCACATACCTTTAAAAAAGGACATCGGGTGGTTGTGCAGGTACAAAGCAGCTGGTTCCCGCTCATCGACCGGAATCCACAACAATACATCAATATCTACCAATGTGATGTGAACGACTTTATTCCGGCCGGGATCACGATTCTGGAAGGGGGTAAAAACGGATCGTCAGTCCGGCTTCCTGTCGTGAAATCACTCTGACCAGTAGAATGAAAAAAGGGAAAGGCTCAATGCCTTTCCCAAAATGAAAGATATGCTTTCGCTACCCCGGAGGCACCATGATGTTTTCGTACATAGGCGACACTCTGACGTTGCAGTTCCGGAATCTGTCCGGGATGAAGAACCAGCTCCTCAAGCCGGTTATATATGTCGTCCTCACAGGGCAGCACGTTAATGATCGGACGTAGCTCCTTTTCTTTCAGGATCGCATAGTTTTCCGGTTCTCCACCTCCTACGACTACCATGCCCTTTGCCATGCCCAATAACGCATTCATTGCCGGCGTATAAGAATAAATCTGATCGAGGATGATATCCGAATTGTTGAGTAATTGCCGGTATTGTTCATAGGGTACCGATACAGCTTTTCTTACCTCGCATTGATCCGGATACTTCGCCGCGATGCGGTCGAGAGCCTTCTCCATCACATCGGTTCCTTTAACGTGGCTTCGTTCACGCTGAATGCCGATGAAAAAACGGGCTCTTTCAGGTATTTCATACGGGCGTTCTTCAATCATTTCTTCATTGACGGGAAGAGGGATAAAAGCGGTTTTATCCGGAAACTCCTTCTCATAAGAAGCCCAGTATTCATAAAGGCAGGCCACGATTCCATTGCAATCGCCGGCGATATACCGATTTACTTTTTCCTTGTCACAATCCATCCAGTCGGCTATTTCGGCACGGGTATAGGGCGTATCCCTTTTTGTTCCGTTCACGAAGAAATCGGAATAGCGGAACGTATCTGTTTCTGTACAGGTTTTTACCCAGTAATGATCCACCCCGAATGCTCCCAGAAATACTTTTTTGTTATACCGGCGCAGGAATTTATAAATCGATAAATTACGCGCCACTTTCACCTCGAAAAAACAGGGATTGATTATCTGAACAACATCGTAATTCCTGAACTTATGTAGCTTCGCGTATATGGATAGCAGGTAACGGATACCGCCCCACTTGCTGTAATCCTTCCGCACGATCCGGATATCGCTACGATAATCTTTCCAGAAATCACCACCCGAAACGACGCATACCTCATGCCCAAGGCTACGTAATCCTTCGGCAAGTGTCCAGTGCAGATTGCTGTATTCTCCTAATAGTAGTATTCTCATCTGTATATATTATCTTTTGTGGTGGGAGCGATAGCGATATCAGTTATATTCTTTTTGAACGTAAATCATCTGCTAAACGAAGTAATCGCCGGCCCTGCTTATAATTGAATAAACTTCTGTAAACGATGTATTTGAATGAGTCGTTTCTGTCCGGGAGCGGCAAAATACCTGCTTTTTTCATTACCGGGGAAAACTTATTCAGAAAGAATTCGTGGTCGGATGTGCGTAAGATTTTAATCGTCGCATCAAGAGCCAGATAATCGGTTTTCTTTTTCAAAGCCTTCAATTCCTGCTCTTGTCTTTTTTTCGATTGCTCTTTTTTAAAGAGTTGTAATCTTTCGATCACTCCGATAAAGTCTGAGATTCTTTTTTCGTTGCGATCTTCTGATTCATTATTGACGATCGAATCAGATCTGAAATAGTAAGCGTAGGCAGGAATGTTGGTTTTCAATACCTTGCCGGCATGGAAGAATAGCTTAGTAAAAAACTCTTCGTCCTCGTGATACGTTTTCAACGGGAAACGCAGCTGATAACGCTTGGCCAGCTCTTTGCTAAAGATATAAAATCCGTTTGCTCCGGTCATGTTGTTTTGAAGCATGTATTGGCATCCGGTCGGATAAGCTTTGGATTTTAGTTCGGGTATCTGGTTGCTTATGTAGTTTTTATCTGTGCATTTCCTATGCTTGATACATAGAATGTCGGGTTGCTCACGTTGAAGTAACCCACTTATTTTCTCTATTGATCCCTCCAGCAAATAATCATCCCCGTCAATAAAAAACAGATATCGGCCGCGTGCCTTCTCCATGCATGTATTGCGGGCTCCCCCCGGACCCATGTTTTCTTGACGGAGATACACGATATCCGCATCTTTATATCCCGAAAGAAGATGTTCAGGAAAGAAGTCCGATCCATCATCAACCAGTATGATCTCATAAATGTCCTGATCCGCAAACTGATTGCGAATGCTGTCAATACACCTTTTCAGAAGCCATTCCTTCAGGTTATAGCAGGTGATCAAAAAAGAGATTTGCTTTATGGACATAGTTTTTTGATGCTATTTCAGAATTCGTGATAAAAGTAAATAATGGGACTTCATGCCGAATAAAGCGAGCGGTATTTGTTTTAATTTCTTCCGAAACGGCATTTGCTTCCGGAGCAGACTTCTGAACGAAACTTCGGGTAAAGTATAATTTTTTATTATTCCATTTGTCATTAATCGATCTTTACGAGCCATGCAAATCAGCCAGTTTGCTGTGATCATTGCGATTGATTCTGCGTCCGGGTGCATCGCTTTTTCTTTTGTCATTTTCCACAATCGGATGTAGCTGTCGAAAAGCGCATTGTATTGTTCGAAATTGCGTTGTCGGCTTATCGAACCTTCGCGTGCATGATAATAGTAGATACCCTGACCGGAGATCAGGTAACTGTTCGCTTTTTCCATTATCGACGGAATCGTGTATATATCCTCAAACAATTTTCCTTCCGGAAAACGGAGGATATCAAACAGCGTCCGTTTATAAATCTTATTACACGCATAACAATGTTCATATCCCCGGCTCCTTATCCATCTGGCAAATACATCTCCGCAGATGAATTCAGGCTCTCCGCACCAGATCTCCTCCTCGGGCGAACCGTAATAGATATGTACCGGAAATTCCAGCAGATCGGCATCCGATTCGAGCAGAAGCCGCATGTTTTTTTCATACAGACCAGCAGAAACGGTATCATCCGAATCGACAAACGTGATATAGCGGCCTGCGGCCTGCTCAATTCCCGTGTTGCGGGCGCCGCTCAATCCACGGTTCGTCTGATGAATCACCTTTATCCGCGGCTCCTGTCGGGCGAAGCGGTCACATATCGCACCGCAGGAGTCGGTCGATCCGTCATCCACCAGAATCACCTCGAACGAAGCGAACGACTGGGCCAGCACCGATTCGATGCAAGCCTCCAGGTATTTCTCTACCTGATAAACAGGAATGATAATACTTAATAAAGGATCTTCTTTTGATTGCATGTATTTTGATTTATCACGGGCAAAATGCGATTCGCTGATGAGCGTTATTACAAACTTATTGAAAAAACGACGAAAGTGAAAAAAGGAATCTCCTTTATTCTCTTTTATCCGGGCATAATTTCCCCGAGCCGGATGAATATCATTTGTTTGCACAGAATAGACTGCATCAATAAATCGTATATTTGAAAAATAAACGAATGCGAAAGGATAATAAATATGGCAGAAGAAAAGATGACGCTGCAAGGAGAAGGTGAAGAGGAACAAAAATCCCAATTTAAGGACTTATTGAAATATACCGGTCTGTTCGGGGGCATGCAGGGTTTGAATCTGCTTACCTCCCTGGTGCGCAATAAGTTTACGGCTTTGTTTCTGGGACCTTCTGGCATCGGGCTCATCTCTTTGTTCATGTCGGTGGTCACGATTCTCAATAATGCGACGAATCTGGGTGTGGGGATGAGCGGGGTACGGGATCTTTCCGCTATCGCCGGCGAAGAAGATACCCCCCGCATAAACGCTTTTATCCGGGTGATCCGCGGTTGGTCTTTGCTTACAGCCGGTATCGGAGCTGCCCTTTGCTTTTTTGCCGCTCCGCTTCTGAGTTCGCTCACCTTTGATACCGACCGGTATATCCCGGACTTCCGGCTTTTGTCTGTGGTTATTTTTCTGACCACACTTACCGCGGGCGAACTGGCTGTGCTGAAAGGGTTGCGCATGCTCCGGCAAGTAGCACTCAGCACGGTGGCAGCTACCTTTTTGTCTCTTTTTCCGGTTATCCCGATCTATTATTTCTTTCGGGAAGCAGCGATTGTTCCGGCGATGGTACTCATTGCATCGTTCTCCTTTATTACAACGCTATATTACTCCAATAAAGCCCTTCCTTTTCGCATCCATACGCTTAGCCTGAAAAATCTCCGGGCAGGAATCCCGATGGTCCGTTTGGGTTCTTCACTGGTCATCGCCGGCCTTTTCGGGGCTTTGGTCGAATACGGAATCCGCACGTTCATCCTTGCCGGAGGAACTTCCGATGCGGTCGGGCTATACAATACCGGTTTGGTAATCTGTACCTCCTACATGGGGATGATCTTCATAGCCATCGATAACGATTTCTTTTCCCGTTTATCGGGAATAAACCGGGATACAGACCGTTCGAACCGATTGGTCAATCAGCAGATCGAGCTTTCGATGCTCTTGATTTCTCCCGTTATCGGAGGGTTGCTGATTCTGCTTCCGGTTGTTGTACGTTTGCTTTATTCAGCAGATTTTCTGCAGGCTTTACCCATGATTCGTTGGGCGTGGCTATATATGTTTTTCAGGGGATTCAATTTGCCGATGGCATACATCATTCTTTCCCGGGGAGCGTCGCGCATTTATCTTTCGGTTGAATTGATGAATCATCTCTTTACCCTTGTGTTCTGTATTGGCGGTTATTGGTATGGGGGATTTATGGGGCTGGGTGCCGGGATGTCTCTCGCTTCGGTATGCGAAGCCGGATTGCTTTACCTGATTGTTAACCGCAAATATGGTTTCCGTTTCTCTGGCTCGCTGATCCGGCAAACGCTGCTATTTCTCTCGATGTTACTTATTCCTTTTTTGCTTAGTCCCGACGGAGAAGAGGGTGTTTACTGGGTTCCCGCACTTTCAGGTGTATTCCTTATATCTGCTTTGTCCCTGTATCTCATTCAAAAGCGGACCAGTCTGTTGAATCGCCGTAAGAGTAAATAAAAAGGGCGGAAACGCCTGAGCATGCATTTCCGCCGGAGTCTGTTTTCTCAAAGATATAACTAAACGATAATAAGTTCCACGCCCGCTTCTTCAATTTGTTGGCGCATGGTTTCGGATATTCCTTCATCCGTAATGATGGTATCGATCTGATCCAGATTGCATATTTTACCAAAACCGCGTCGTCCGAATTTCGACGAGTCGGCCAGGATGATTATTTTCAGAGATGTTTCGATCATGTGTTGGTTCAGCATCGCTTCCTCTATGCTTGAGTTGGTGATACCGAACTTCGGATCGATCCCGTCGACACCCAGAAAAAGTTTCGAACAGGTGATGTTTGCAAGGAAGTTGGTACTGCTTTCTCCGATTACCGAAAAAGAACTTTTTCGAACGGTTCCTCCCAGCTGAATGATATTGATATCCGGCATTTCGGCCATGTGAAGAGCCACCTTCAAAGATGGAGTGACCACGGTCAGTCCTTTTACAGGCAGAAGTTTCTGAGCCAGGGTATAAACGGTCGATCCCGCTGTCAGGATGATTGTGTCCCGTTCTTCCAAGAGCTCACATGCAGCCAGTGCAATATTTTCTTTTTCTTTTCTTTTGATCTTTTCTTTCTCTCCGATGTGTAGCTCCGATGTCAGTTGATTCACAGGGCTCGCACTTCCGTGCGTACGAAGCAATAGTTTCTTTTCTTCCAGATATTTCAGGTCTTTACGAATGGTTACGGCAGTAACATTCAGTTCATGAGCAATATCCGCTACCTTGATAAATCCGTTTTTATTGAGGTTATCAAGTATGTATTTATGACGTTCAGCAATACTGGACATAAGATGATTTATTTTGTTTATAACAAAGGTAATTAAATGGATATTAAATAAGATAATTTATAAAGCCTAAATTTTGACTATAAGTTTAAGTAAATGTATCGTATTTCAATTGATATTAGTTTTAATGCGGGTAAATATAATGAATCTGTCATTGCATTGAGATGTATTTGTCATGTTTTTTGCTTGTTTGAAATGAATATATGATTAAATCGAAATAAAAAAACTTTCATTATTTCCTTGTTTTGTTTTCGTTTTGAATATATTTGTGCTATAACGCATTTTGCTTAAATCTTTTAATCCTATCAGTTATGAAGAATTTATACTTAAATCTGACCTGTTTTTTTATCGCTTTATTTTCTTTTCTATCCTGTAGTAGTGATTCGTCCGAACCGAAAGAAGGTTTGAAATCTCTTTCGTTTAAAACCTCAAAAAAAGATATTGATCAGGGAGCCGACGAATCGTTGGAATTGTCTTTTACGATGTGGGGAGGTTCCGCTCAAAAATATGATAACGAAAAAAATTCCCTTTCATTAAAGTGGAGCTCTTCCGACGAGAAAGTTGCCACAGTATCCGAAAAAGGACTGCTTCAGGCAATCGAAGTGGGCAAGACAACAATCAAAGTAAGTAATCCGGAAGGAACCATTGCAGCCGAAATGGTAGTAAATGTGGTTTCGAACGAATACCTGGCTGTTCTCGACAAATCGTTCGACGACGGTATCATTTATAGCAAAGGCGTACAGTTGGTGCGTAATTCCGTAATCCAGAGCATCGATGTCGATTCGAAAGGTTTACTTTATTATGCGCAGATCGCCGGAACGGATTTGCACAATATCCATGTGATCCGCGGCGCGGCCAATGCCAGCAAACCGGCCGATTATATGACGTTCTCTTATTTCGGGCATGGCACCAACATGGCGATCGAAGAAGACGGAGCAGACAAATACGTATGGATCGCGAGTTATGGTACACGCGGTTCTGATAATAACTACGGCGGATCGCAAACAGTTGTCCGTGTAAAGTATGAATCGGGCAGAAGTTATTTTCCGGCCGACGCAATTGATCAGTATTATCTGCCGGGTGTCCGCAACATTCATCCGGCTGTCAATACGGAGGCCAATCTGCTTGCCGTAACTTCTTCGGGCGGAAGCGAATCCGGACGTATGTTCCGTGTCTACAACCTGAAAGAAGCGAAAGAATCGGCGATGACTTCGATGAAGCTTGCTTCGTCTGTTACATCGGGTGGAGGTACCAGCGGAGCTCCGTCGGTAACCGAAACACCGACGGTAAAAGTGCATGATCTTTCGAAACTCAACAAGCTGGGCGAATTCCGCGTGATGGAGGGCAATGCGTCGTCTGAAGTGACCGGTCATTATCCGTTCCAGGGCTTCGAAGTGGGAGACAACCGCATCTATTTTTATGAAGGAGAAGGAAATAATAACGACGGGATGAAATCCTCAGTCGCTTATGTAACTGTTTTTGACTTTAAAGGACAAGTAGTACGTAAACGCTCGAAAGTACTACCGATATCAGATATGCAGGCATTATCGAAACACGGTATCACAACCACCGGATATATGGAGGCGGAAGGAATCAAAGTGCACGGAGGAAAGATGTATCTGGGCTTCGCTTCAAAATCGACAGACGATGTACGTCGCGCTGTCGTATTGAAGTATGATCTTGAATAATATTCCGGGATGCCGGATTTGACCTTACATTTCCGGCATTCCTTTTATTCACCATAAAATCTTTTTTAATATGAAAAACTTTTACTCGCTCGCTGCTTCGTTGTTCATCGGGGCAAACCTTTTCGCATCTCAGCCTTTTACCGAAGGCAATCTGGTATTGTATCGCGTAGGCGATGGTACCCGGTTTGATAAGATGGCTTCACCTGTTTTTTTGGATGAATACGCGATTGGTGCCGACGGTACCCTTACGCTTGTTCAATCGGTACCGATGCCGACAGCCGTTTCAGGTGAAAATATGGCTGTAACATTGCCATGTACCAGTCATCTTGAAGGGTGTATGACCCGTTCGGAAGATGGTCGTTATTTGGTTGTACCGGGGTATAATGCTCCGCTCGAATCTGCAATCTCAAGTGCAGAGCGTGTTGCGGCTTTGGTAGATTATCAGGGAGGGGTTGATGCTTCAACAACTTTGCCTTCTTCTAATTTGGCTTCCTTTCGTGGAGCTGCTTCTTACGATGGCTCCCAAATCTACTTTTCGGGTTCATCCGGTTCGGCAGGCGGAGGTCTTTTTTATGCACCTAAAGGGGGGAAAGAAGGAACTGATCTATTGGCAAAGGCAACCTATCGGAATGTTCGCGTGATCGAGGGACAATTGATGGTCGGTAACGACGCAAACTGGTTTGAAGTGGGAGAAGGGTTACCGGTAGCTCTTTCCGAAAGAAAAACCATGATGACCTATTATAAAAAGGTGGGCTTTTATGACATGTACATTGCCCATTTTCCGGAAGGAAAAGTTGCTTATGTGGCCAGTACGGGGGCTACGCTCGATAATGTAGCTTATAAAGGTATTTTCAAATATTCACTGGTCGACGGAGAATGGGTTTACAACGGTCGTACCGCTCCCATTACCAATTGCCACGGGCTTGAAGGAAAAGTGAATGACAAAGGTGAAGTCGTTTTGTTTATCGCTATCGGCAACGCCAGCGGAACAGACAAAGACAAAACCAACGATCGCGGCGAGCTGGAGTATAATGAAGAACGTATTTGTATGATGACAGACGCTACCGGTTTCAACAGTAACGCTTTCGAAGGAATCACCGCGAAAGAAGTGCTGAAGGCTCCTGAAAATCAGGCGTATCGTGCGGTAGCATGGGCTCCGGTAAAAGATGCCATCCTTTCTGTTTCGGATAATCAGACCGATCAGGACGTACAGATCATCCGCAACGGAGAGCAGATTCAGATCAAAGCGGCCGCGGCTGTTGAGGTTTCTGTCTTTGCCGTTACCGGTCAGCAGGTTTTTGCCGGAAAGGGAACCGACGTTTCTGTATCCGGACTACGTAAGGGGCAGCTCTATCTGATTAAAGCCGGAAGGGAAGTAAAAAAGATGCTTTTCTGATTTTATAGATTAAGATGACATAACCGGGAGGCTATCTAAAAACACATTGTTTTTAGATAGCCTCTTTTCTTTGTCTGATACCGACTGTTTTTTAATTTTCTTAGAGCCTTTTTTACGGATTTCTCTGAAATCGAATGTTTGGGATCTGTTTAAATTCAAAAGTACCCCGTATAAAAAGGACATATACCCTGTCTTTTTTATTCATGTTCTGTTTTAAATTTTCTTTTGAGCTCATTGCTCCCGTTTTATTGTTAAAATGAATTTGGAGAAATAACATTTTGTTCTGAATTAAGGTGTTGGTAGTTAGGTTTTTGTTCATAAACTGGCTTTTTGATAGCCCTTAAAAAATAAAAAAATGATTTCTGCTATTTTTATTATAATTTTTATTGCGTTATATTTCGAAAGTGATATATTTGTAGCACATATGCTTTTTTATAATACCTTATCGAAATAATAAAACCTTGAATGTAAACCATATGAAAAGAAAAAGAAAATAAACGCAATTGTAATCACAAGGTAACACAAATGAAATGTGTTGAAATTAGTTTTGTATCGTTTTTGATATTAACTAAAATATTACATAATGTGTAGCAATTTTTGTTTCGTTATTGAGTCTGTATCTGAATTTTATACCAAATCCTTTATATCATGAATCACATGAGAATATGTATTAATTCCTCGGGGAGGATGTGCGTTTATCGCTATACTCTTTTCCTCCTGTTTTTTTCAATTTTAAGTTTTTCATTACATGCCGCTCCGATCACAGTGACTGGATTGGTAAAAGATGTTGCCGGGGAACCGCTAATCGGTGTGGCCGTGCAGGTGAAAGGAACCACATCGGGCACGGTGACCGATATCGACGGAAACTTTTCGTTGCAAACCGAAAGTAATGCGACGTTGGTTTTCAGTTATATGGGTTATGAAACGCAGTCGGTGGCTGTTGGCGGAAAGAAGCAGCTGAACGTTACGCTTAAGGAATCGGTAGCCGCACTCGATGAGGTCGTGGTAGTCGGTTACGGGGTGATGCGTAAAAAAGACCTGGTAGGTGCGGTCGATCAGATCGGTGGCAAACTGATCAGCGAACGTGCCAGCATGAATATCTCCAGCTCGTTGCAGGGGACAGTGCCCGGATTGAATATCTCGATGCGCGACGGGAAACCATCCCGCGGAGCTACACTGAACTTGCGCGGTACAGGGAGTATCGGAGCCGGCGGTGGTGCGTTGATTTTGATCGATGGGGTCGAGGGGGATATGACCACCGTGAATCCCAACGATGTGGAAAGCGTATCGGTATTGAAAGATGCCGCATCTTCAGCGATTTACGGAGCAAGGGCCGCTTTCGGGGTGGTATTGATCACGACAAAACAAGGAGTAAAAGATAAGACGCGTGTAACCTATTCGGGTAGCGTGTCGGGTCATCAGCGATTGTCAGTTCCTGAGATCGTTACAAACGGTTTGCAGTTTACCGACGGCTGGTACACCGCCTATATGGAGGGGAAAGATTTGGGCATCGAACCCGGAGGAATCAACAACGTATTTCCTTATAGCAAAGAATGGTATGCCGAATTACAGAAACGCGATGCCGATCCGACACTGGAGAAAGTGCGTGTGAACAATCAGGGGTTGTACGAGTATTTCGGAAATACCGACTGGGATGATATCATGTATAAGAAGATGAACTTCTCGACCGAGCACAATGTAAGCGTGTCGGGAGGAAATGACCGGGCGAATCTGTATGTTTCGGGCCGTTTCTTCGATCAGGATGGTATTTATACGCAGGGAAATGAGAATTACCAGCAGTACAACATGCGTATCAAAGGTCAGATCAAAATCAACAAATACCTGACGTTGGATAACAACATGGACTTTCTGCGCCGCAAGATCCATCAGCCGATGGTGATGTATGATCGCCAGCTGTTGCCGCGTATGGTTGAGCACCAGGGATAT
>JBOFCW010000226.1:0-9614 GCA_051646395.1 Bacteroidales bacterium | reverse complement strand
GATGGACTGAGCCTGTGATCGATATACCATCGGTAAAAAGAGCCATTGCCGAAGGTGGAATGTATGTTGCCGAACAGCAATCCAGTATAACCGCCATACCTGCTTCTGTAAAACTATGGCTTACCGAATACGGGGCAACCAAAAAAAACATGGACGGCACATGGGGGGCTGCTCTTCGGGCTGTATCCATGACATTGGGATGGTTCAAGCATTCTGATCTGATAGAAACGGTAATGTGGCATCACGTGACGGACGATCCGAACGTAATCCGAAAGTTGCCTTTGGCTATGGGCCCCGTGGGTATTGCGATGGGGGAGGTAATGCATGCTACGAAAAATAAAACCGGTTACCGACAACTCTTTTTTAATGAAAATCCTCCTCTGGTAGACGCGACGGATATTCCATCTTTACTTGGATATTGTTTCAGTAATGCTACCGGTGAAGAGGAGTTGCTTCTTGTCAATTTAGGTGATGATCCTGCTGTAAATCTAAGTCTTCCATCTTTATTTCCCGATAAAAAAATCGGGGAGGGAGTGTGTTATTCGGCGGCTAATCCTTTTGAAGCCGATGCATCTTTACAAAACGGAATCCGAAAACAAAAGCTGAATGAGCTGGCAACAATCGTAATGGAGCCCTTTTCGATAATCCGTTTGAAGCTGACTCCCGCAACCACTTCGTTTGGTTCACAACAAAAGGAAAGAACATCTTTCTGTTTTGATCCTATGACCAGACAGATCCGGTTTTTTAAACCGGGAAAAGCAGAATTAATGAATTCTTCCGGACAATTGATTTTGCAATCAATGATTTCAGAACAAGAATCTATCGATTTGTCGTCATTTCTTCCGGGGCATTATATAATCCGTTTTAATACCTATGGCAGAAAAACGGATTTGCTCGCTATTATCTTATGATTGATTATCCCATTTATTCATTGAATTCAGCTTTTTCTTTTTCGTTGAATACACTTGGCGACGTGCCAAAGTATTTTTTAAATGCTGTACTGAAATATTTCGCATTCGGATATCCCGTCAGATATGCGATTTCTCCGATTGAATATTTTTCTTCCCTCAATAGGTTAGCGGCCTTTTTCATTTTGATGTCGCGGATGAAGTCCTTCGGATTCTGGCCTGTCAATGACTTGATTTTTTTATAGAAAACGGAGCGGCTCATTGCCATTTCAATAGCAAGGCTATCAATCGAAAAATCATCATTCACCATGTTTTCCTCAATATACTCGACCAGATTGCCCATGAATTTTTTGTCGAGATCATTGGCAATGGATGATTCATCTGAAAAAGCGGATCTGTCGATGTACTTTTTGCGATAACGCGCCCTGTTTTTTAAGATGGAACTTATCTTACTTTCCAAAACGGAAAGATCGAAAGGTTTCGTAATATAATCGTCGGCTCCCGAATTGAAACCTTTGATAATGTCCTCCCGGTCTGCCAGAGATGTCAAAAGAATAATCGGTATATGGCAAGTCTCAATATTCGTTTTCAAACGGGTACATAACTCCACTCCGGATATTTCGGGCATCACGACGTCTGATAAAATAAAGTCGGGTGCCCCTTTTTTGATTAAATCCAATGCTTCACTTCCATTTGTAGCTTCCTCTACGATATAAGTTCGCATCAGGTATTGCGCCAGGTAGGCTCTCAATTCCGAATTGTCTTCGACCAGTAGGATTTTGAACCGGCTTTGCAGTTCGTCGTTGTCTTCATTTTCTTTTTGTGAAACCAATTGATCCTGATGTTGCTTGTAAACGATCTGAGAAGAAAGATAGGCCTGCTTCGCAACCGGAACGAATATGCTAAAGGTTGTTCCGACACCTTCGGTACTAGAGAAAGTGATGACTCCTTTGTGGAGCAAAACCATTTTCTTAGTAAGGAGCAGGCCTATGCCGCTTCCTGTTTCAGTAGAATTCGCCGTATTCTGGGCACGATAAAAACGGGTGAATAGTTTTTGTTGGTCTTTAAGGGATATTCCGATACCGTCATCCGTAATTTCAAGCTTTAAATGATCGTTATGTACGGATGCCTTTACCAGAATGTTTCCATGCTGTTTCGTATATTTTATGGCGTTCGAAAGTAAATTATCCAATATCACTGTTATCTTTTGTCTGTCAATCCATCCTGTCATCGACACGGGCTGAGCCGGAAATTGAACCTGAAGGTTGATTTGTTTTTCTTTTGCTAAAATCAGGAAGCCTGCGACGGTATTCTCCAAAAATATTTTCAAATCAGTAGATTCGATATGAAGACGCATCGCTTCTCTTTCGATCTTCTGAAAATCGAGTAGCTGAGATACCATTTTTAATAATTTCTCGGTATTCTTTTTTGCCAAAATAAGAGCGGACATTCCGTGATCCGAGAGTGATTCATTCTCCAATTCGTTGAGCGGAGCTTTGATCAAAGTCAACGGTGTGCGGATATCATGAGCGATATTCACAAAAAAACGGATCTTAAGATCAGAATCTTTCGCCTCAAGTCGCTTCTTGTAAAATTTGATCAGGAAATATAAAATTACACATGCCGTGAGCAGATACATCGAGAAAGCCCACCAGGTAGCCCAGAATGGGGGATGTATCAATAATTCTATTTCGCGTTCAGCCGTTTCATTTTCTTTATTTGGCTGAAATGTTTTCACTCGAAATCGGTACTTTCCGGGCTCGATATTGGTGTAAGTGGCACGATGTGTGGTTGAAGGTAGAGACCACTGCGTATCGAATCCTTCCAGTTTCCAACTATAGAGCAGATTTGAATTATTGAAGTAATTCAGATTCATGAAGTCGAATGAAAAGGAATGCTGATTGTGATTCAATTCGATTTGGCTGGTTGAATCGATAGCCGTTTGCAGCGGACTTCCATTGCACTCAGAGGTAACTTTCTGATTATATAGAGAAAATTCCTCAAAATGCAGGTTCAGATTCGCGGTTTGCTTATAGGTGTAGTTTTCCGGATTTATTTCGACAGCACCGGAGGGTGTTCCCCATACCATATTCCCGTTTTCACGAATCGTATAGGCCCGGTAATTGAATGAATTGTCCGGTAATCCGTCGATTTCATAAAAGTTGGCGATGTGATTATTATTTAAAGACATGCAATTAAGGCCATTTTCAGTACTGATCCAAAGGCGGCCCAGCTTGTCATTTTGTATGCCCCAAACCGTATTGGAAGACAAACCCTCTTGCATTGTATATTGTTTGATGATCTTCATGTCGCGCCTTACTGCGAATACGCCATTGCCTTCAGTGCCGATCCAGTAAACAGAAGGTTGATGAATATCTTTCCAGATACAGGTGACGATGGGTGACTCTACGTTTTTGAGAGATGATTCGTGAGACAAAACGACAGGAATATTTTTTTCTGTTTTCAAATCAAAAAAGGATAATCCTTTGGATGTGCCGATTAATAATGAATCGTCCGAAAAGTTATGAATAATATTGATCGAACGTAATTTGTATGTTTCGAACGATTTCTTTTTCGGGTTATATTTTGTCAGATCGTTTACGATTCCTCCAAACCACAGATTCTTTGATTTATCTTCGGCTATGGTATAAATGTAGTTTTTGTGTTTTTTTCGATGAGAGGACTGTGGAAGCTGGATGTTTTCACTTTCACCGGTCAACACATTTATTCGTAGCAGATCACCGGCATATCCACCCACCCACAGGTTATTCGAACTGTCTTCGAATAATGAAAGAATGACAGAAAGGTGCTTGCTTTGTTTCTTTTGGAAATCTTCCCAAATCTGAGTCTTATTATTGTATTTTTTAATTCCGTTATTGGTTCCTATCCATAAGTTTTGCTGACTGTCCTCGAGTAGGGCATTCACGTGATTATCTGTGTATTGGTGGTTTTGGATCGAATTCTGTTGATAGAGCTTATAAACCAGCTCACTTTTATTATAGATCTGTACGCCTGCGGTATAAGTACATACCCAAATAAATATATCGTCATTGAAAATATCATATACCCCGTTGGCCTTTAGGTAATGGAATGAATGAGATGATTGGGAATATTCTTGTAGTTTTTCACCGGTAAAACGGTTGAACTCTGTTATACCCGCACCGTCAAATCCTACCCATATTTTGCTTTCACTCGTAACTGTAATTTTACGAACCGGGTATGGCAAATCATCCAATCCGGTTAATTTACGTGTTTCCAGATCGTATGTTTTGATTCCGGATGCAAAAGTTCCGATCCATAACTTTTTGGTCATTTCGTCATAAAAAAGCGATTGGATACGTTGTTTTTTCAAGGAACGTAATCCATTCTCTGAGCTGATGATATAATTGTTGGGCGATGTCGTATTTAATTTTACGATTCCATTGGACGTACCGATCCATAATCGGTTTTTTTCCTCAACAAGACAATATACGGCACTGGTTACCGGTAATTCATACCTGATCATTTCTTTACTATCGGGTATCGAATAGAGGTTTTCAGTCGTACCAATCCACAATTCTCCATTTTGGGTAAAACAGGCCATTGTCAATGATTCATGCCCTTTTAATTTTATGTCGTTGAGGCAAACGAATTTATCAAGGCTTTCAATAAAACGATATACCTGTTTGTCTGTAATAGCAAAAATATTTCCTGTAGGATCAGAAAATACGGCTTTGGGTTTTTCGGTTGTTTGTTGTAAATGAAGTGAATAAGTTTTAATTTTTTCGCCGTTATATCGGTCGATTCCCGATCTGGTAGCAAACCAAACATATCCTTTTGAATCCTTTGTTACAGCAAACACTTTCCGGTTGCTTAATCCTTCTTTTGTAGATATTTCGTTAAATGAAGAAGAAAAAGAAGGGGCATATGTGAATAGCAATAAGCATAAAAGAACGAAGAGGTTCGTGCACTTCATAATGAAAGAATCGTGTTTTTAGTATTTAGCACAAAAATAATAATCCCGGCAATCCTAAAAGTATATTGCCGGGATTTTAACTTAAATATGGCGGCTTGGTTTTGCCGGTTCAGTCCTATATTACAGAGTTACCGTTATCAGTTCTTTTTGAAGGTCTTTATCAACG
The DNA here is from genome assembly GCA_051646395.1 of Bacteroidales bacterium. GTDB lineage: Bacteria > Bacteroidota > Bacteroidia > Bacteroidales > JAUNSR01 > JAUNSR01. Next base: position 4,585 of record JBOFCW010000226.1, on the reverse strand, counting down.
GAAGAGGAGCCTACCATGATTTCAAAATCACCCGGTTCGATACCAAACTGCATCTCCCGATTATAATAAGCAAGCTTATCTGGAGTAACCGTGAAGGTGACAACTTGTTTTTCACCCGGTTTTAAAGATACGCGGGCAAAATCCTTTAACTCTTTAACAGGACGTGTGGCCGAACTGTAAATGTCGCGAATATAAAGCTGTACAATTTCTGTTCCTTCTGTCTGGCCGGAGTTTGTAAGCTCGACTGAAGCTGTAAATGATTCTTTATCTGACATCTTGTTTTTAGAGAGTTTCAGATCACCATACGTAAACTGCGTATATGACAAACCGAATCCGAAAGGATAAAGCGGTGTGCTCAAACCGTCTTTATATTTATGGAAATACTGAGATGGCTTGTGATTGTATATCATCTGGATCTGACCTGCATGACGAGGAATACTTACCGGTAGTTTTGCCGACGGATTCACTTTACCGGTCATGATGTCTGCGATTGCCGTACCTCCGAAAGAACCCGGTTCCCATGCCTGGATAACCGCAGGTACGTTTTCTGCAATCCAGTTCACGCTCAACGGACGTCCTCCAACCAAAATAACGATGGTCGGAACTCCGGTTTTATGAATTTCTTTAACCAATTGATCCTGGGTTCCTAAGAGGTCAAGACTCATACGGTCAACGTTTTCACCAGTGGTTTTTGTTTTCTGATAGCGAAGCGGATTCTCACCCACAACCACGATCGCAAGGTCGCTCTCTTTAGCAAGCATGGCGGCCTCCTGAACTTTTTCCGGTGAATTTTGGCGAACATCATCGCCATAATCATAATATCTTACTTTATCGCTTCCGGCAGCCTGTTGGATACCTTCAAGCACGGTTACCACATTTTCTTCGGGTTGTTCAAGTGTCCAGTCGCCCAGAATGCTGTGGTTGTTGGCATTCGGACCTGTAACGAGGATTCTGTTGAATCGGTTGAAATCAAGAGGCAGCAGGTTGTCGTTTTTCAACAACACGATGGATTGTTGTGCCGCTTCAAGGGCCGTAGCCTGATGTGTTTTATTGTAAACTATATTTTGGGCTTTTTTCAAATCGACATACGGATTCTCGAACAATCCGAGTTTGAATTTAGCTTCAAGAATACGTGCACATCCCCGATCGATATCCGATTCCTTTAATTTACCTTCGTTTACCAGTTCGATCACACCTTCCATAAAATCCGGTCCGTGCATATGCATATCCAATCCGGCATCTACTGTTTGACGGTAGGCATCTTTCATCGTCGGAGCTGCGTGATGCAGTGTATGGATACGCTCGACATCCATCCAGTCGCTCACAATAAATCCGTCGAATCCGTATTCCTTTCGTACGATATCCGTCATCATCCATTTATCAGCATGGCAAGGGATTCCGTTCAGCTCATTGTGAGCTGCCATCAGCGTAAAACATCCCGCTTCGATGGCAGCTTTGTAAGGTGGCAGGAAAACTTCACGCAAAGTGCGTTCTGAAACGTCCATCGGAGCGGCATTCGTGCCGTTCGAAGGTTCGCTTCCTGCTATCAGGTGCTTTCCGCAGGCAATCACTTTGTCTTCTCCCGTAAAATCAGTTCCCTGATATCCTTTTACAGTCGCTACACCCATCAGCGTAACCAGATAAGGGTCCTCTCCGAATGTTTCGCCGATACGACCCCAACGGGCGTCACGGCCTACTTCGATATTCGGGGTAAAAGTCCAGTGACCTCCCGCAGCCCGAACCTCAAGTGCCGACTCACGACTGAGTTTTTCAATCATTTCGGGATTAAAACTGGCTGCCTGTCCGATCGGGGTGGGGTATACGGTTGTCCCGCTTACCAGCGCATTCCCATGTATGGCGTCGATACCGATAAGAAGCGGAATCTGCAGACGACTTTTCTTCGCTAGTTCCTGAAGCTGATTCGCTTCTTCTCCGGTTACGACGTGAAGGAATGAACCGATCAAACCTTCTTCGGTCATGCGGTAAAGATCATTCACACTCAGATTCGGATAGAATCCGTAAGCATCATCATTCTTTGCGATTTTCTGACCTTTGAATCGTTTCTGCGTATCGCGGATATGACCCGGGCCGACGTACTGACACATCTGTGCGACTTTTTCCTGCAATGTCATCCGCTTCATCAGATCTTCCACCCGTTGTTCTACCAGTGCTTTCTTATCAAGATAAAGTGCTTTCTCTTTTTTTGCCGGGGCGCCCGATAGAGTTGTCGAAAGCGGTAAGGCTATCAACCCCAGCATCATCATCTTTAAAGTCTTATTCTTCATATTTCAACATGTATTTATCAGTTAGCGCACGCCTTTCGTCCAGCGGCATATCGTCGTTGTATTGTTTTTGAAGCTGTTTCAATTCATCTTTCAGCGTTTTCACTACGGATGCATATTCCGGATTCTCATAGAGATTGACCATCTCATTCGGATCTTGCTCTAAGTCGTATAATTGCCATGCATCGACATTGTAGTAGAAATGGATTAGTTTGTAGCGGTCTGTGCGTACTCCGTAATGAGGTTGTACATTATGCCATTTAGGATATTCGAAATATTGATAATATGCCGATTTCCTCCATTTGGAAATCTCTTTTTTATTTCCGTTAAGCAAGCCTTTCATACTTTTGCCTTGCATGTCCTTCGGTATTTCAACCCCGGCAAAATCGAGAAGCGTAGGCGCGATATCGACATTCAGAGTCAGTTCCGAAAGAGACATCCCTTTCTTTATTCCGTTCGGGTAGCTAACCAGACATGGCATTTGTATCGCTTCTTCCAGCATCCAGCGTTTGTCATAAAGGCCATGCTCTCCTAAAAAGAAGCCCTGATCGCCCATATAGACGATGATTGTATTCTCATAAAGCCCGTTGTCCTTCAAATATTTTACTACGCGTCCAACCTGATCGTCGACCGAACGCACAACGCGCAGGTAGTTTTTAAGATAGGTCTGGAACTTCCATTTTTTCAGTTCTTCCCCTTTCAGTTTTTCGTCAGGTGTCCAGAACTGGTCTTTTCCCGAACCTCCCCACCATAGCCATTTGTTCTTTTCTTTTTGAGAGAGGTCTTGTGGCGGTGTCTGTTTCAGGTCGCCACGAGAAAGATGATGTTCGATGGTTGCCATATTCTCACCCAGTGTCGATTCTCGTCCCGCATAATCGTCATTGAACGTAGCCGGATACGGGAACTCGACGTCATCGAAAAGATTCAGATAACAGGAGTCAGGTTCCCAGGGACGATGCGGCGCTTTATAGTGCAACATCATACAAAAAGGCTTGCCCCCTTCTTTTACGTCGTCGAGCCAATTGATGGCAGCGTCTGTTGTCAGGCGTGTCGCATATCCTTTTTCTCTTTTCTTAATGCCGTTGGTGCTGTATATCGGATTCCAATAGGTTCCTTGCTGGCTGGGATTCGCATGAATCATATAATGGTCGAAACCGGCCGGATCACTGTACAAATGCCATTTACCGAATAAACTGGTCGTGTATCCTGCGTCCTGCAGAAGTTTCTGATATTGTTGCTGTGTATTATCGAAAACAATCCCCCCCTCATTTTGGTAAAACCCATGAGTCGTACTGTATTTTCCGGTCAGAAGACATGCACGGCTCGGGCCGGATATCGAATTCGTACAAAGCATATTGTTGAAAACAGCTCCGTTCTCGCCAATGGCATCCAGGTTTGGGGTGGGAGCAAGTTCCGAATTGATTCCACCGTAAATTGAAATAGCTGAGCGGGCATGGTCATCCGAGAGGATGAATAAAATATTCGGACGCTCTTGTGGCTGTGGTGCAACACCACACGCCGACAAGCACGTTGCCGAGGTTCCGATTAATGAAAGTAACTTTCTCATACTATAATTATCCATTTAAAATTCTGTTATTTTTTAGCTTTCTTGCGAGGTTCGGGACGCGCCGTCTTTACAAAGAAGTTCTTTCCGCGATGCTCTTCGATTTTTTTCTGCAAACGGTTGATTAATTCCTCGTTTTTCGGATCATCTGCAACATTGCGGGTTTCAGCCGGATCATTCGAATAGATGAAGAGCATCTGATCTTCCAGTTCATTGTTCTGGTTTCTCCATTCCGTATAGCCGTGAGACCGATCGAAGTAACTTACTCCTTTATGCCATTTGACGATTGCGCAATCTTTCCATGCAGCATCCTTCCCATGCAGTAGTTTCGAGAAACTGCTTCCCTCTGTATGTGCGGGAATCGGAATCCCTGCTTCTTCACACAGAGTCGGGTAGATATCAACGAACTCGACCACTTTCGCTTCCGCCCCTTTTTTCTTATTGCCCGGTGTGCGCATAATAAGCGGAGCGTTATTGACGATGTTGAAGTTCGAATGCTTACACCATTGGTTATGGTCGCCCAGACTCCATCCGTGATCACCGATCAATACCACGATCGTATTCTTATCGAGCCCGAGGCTTTTCAGTTCATTTAATATTTGGCCTATCTGAGCGTCGGCGTAACTTACACACGCCCTGTATCCATGTATCAGATCGATCCCTTTTTCTGCCGGAATATCTGCCTTTGCCGGGATCCCGTTGTAATACCGGATCTCATTGTAATTGTGGAACGCAGCCT
>JBOFCW010000223.1:0-6511 GCA_051646395.1 Bacteroidales bacterium | reverse complement strand
CGTGCAGTTGATGCCTGCTTCCGGCGGATTTCGCGGAGACTTGTTTGTTAAACCTTTGGGCACGATTCCTCCTTATTGCAAACCCGGAATCGGCAACGACACGGTGCTCGGGAATGGACCCGATGGTCCGGTGCAGGGGGTACGTAATAAGAAACTGGAGTCAGGAAACCTTAAAAAAATAACCTCGGTTTTAGACGATATGGTGGATATGTCCGAACAAGGCCGTTTTGAAATCGATTCACCTCCGGAATGTCTGGAAATGCTTGATACGTTGTTTGAACTCCCTTTTGTGAAGGTAGAATGGCCTGAGGGGGGACGGTTGCATCTTCGCGCACAGGCTGATTTTAGTCAACTCTCGCTTTCGATGAAATCGAAAGGTTCATGGTTCGAACTGATGGGTGAATTGAAAACGGATGAGGAAAATGCCCTCGAACTGGCCGCTTTGTTGGAACAACTACACGAAAATCCGGGTTCCCGTTTTATCTCACTGGGTAATGATGAGTATCTGGCTCTATCCGAATCACTTCGCAAACGTCTGACAGCTATGCAGGCGTTGATCGGTCCGGCTAAAAAAGGGAAGCTGAATATCTCCGAGTTTGCCGCACCGCTTCTCAACAGTTGGTCGGATGAGGGAATGAAGATAAAAACGGATGCCTCATATAAGAAGTTGATTGCGCGTATCGAAAAGGCTGCCGGGCAGCAGTACGAAGTCCCTACCTGGCTTCAGGCTTCGTTACGCCCTTATCAGGAGGAGGGATTTCGCTGGATGGCCCGTTTGTGTGAATGGGGTGCGGGAGCTTGTCTTGCGGATGATATGGGGCTCGGGAAAACCTTGCAGACGATAGCCATGCTCTTGCACCGGGCTCCGCAAGGTGCGTCTGTCGTGATTGCGCCCGCTTCGGTACTGCTCAACTGGCAGCAGGAGATAATCCGTTTCGCTCCCTCTTTAACGACGAAAGTGTTGCATGGGATGGGCGAACGTGATGCGCTGATGCAAGGTCTCGAACCTTATGACGTGGTGCTGACCACCTATGGACTTCTTGCTTCCGAAACAGAACGCTTGTGTGGGACAAAATGGAATGTGATCGTATTGGATGAGGCGCATACCATCAAGAATAAAGAGACGAAGATGTCTAAAGCAGCCATGGAGCTGGAGGGGGATTTTCGTTTGTTGCTGACAGGAACACCAATTCAGAATCATCTTGGAGAGATCTGGAATCTGTTTCAATTTATGAATCCGGGTATGCTGGGGACCTTTGATCAGTTCGCCGCGAAATTTATCACACCCGCTGACAGCAAAGAGCAAAGAGAGCTGCTGAAAGCATTGGTATCACCTTTCTTGTTGCGGCGTACAAAGAACGAGGTGTTGAATGATTTGCCCGGTAAGACCGAGATGGTGATTCCGGTGGAGCTGTCTCCAGCTGAGCGGGTGGTTTACGAAACCCTGCGCAGGAAAGCCGAGGAGAAATTGCTGCAGGAAAATTCGGGTACGGTCCAGACCTTGGCCGAGATTACCCGTTTGCGTCAGGCCGCCAGCCACATCGGTATGGTCGGCAAAAACCAGGCAGAGGAGTCTTCAAAGATGAAAGCTTTCTTCGAGTTGTTTGAAGAGATGAAGGATAACAATCACCGGGCACTGGTGTTTAGTCAGTTCACAACGCATTTGGCACTATTCCGGGAGGCGCTGGACAAAAGAAAGATCCCTTACCTGTATCTTGATGGTTCAACTCCTGTATCTGAGCGAGCCAAATTGGTGAAAAGTTTCCAAACCGGTGAACAACCGTTGTTTCTGATCAGCCTCAAAGCCGGTGGTCTGGGACTGAACCTGACGGCTGCCGATTTTATCGTTCATCTGGATCCGTGGTGGAATCCCGCTCTTGAGGATCAGGCTTCCGATCGTGCATATCGCATCGGGCAAAGGCGTCCCGTTACGGTTTATCGTCTGATTGCGACCGATACGATCGAGGAGAAAATTATTGAGTTGCATCATACCAAGAAGGATATGGCCGACTCCTTGCTCGAAGGAACAAATAATTCTCACAAGCTGGGTCGTGAAGAGTTATTGGCGCTATTAGGACTTTAAAGGCCCCCGTCTGATATTGATTATTCAAAAAATCCCGACATTCCTGCTCTTCATAGGTTGAGCTGGAATGTCGGGATTGTTGATTTTAATCAAACGTTTTGTCCGATTGTTCGGTGAGCATGCGGCTTTCTAAAATTCATGCTATAGTATCAGGCAGACTCTTTGCTCTGATATGGGAGGGTGATATATTGTTGTTTAGAAAAAAGAATGAAGTAAGATTCCTCTTAGACACCTTGTTTCCGGGAATATTCGATGATGAGTTCGTCAACGAGGTACCCATCGCTCATACAATGTAAATCGGCTTCTTTTTTGCGGAGATACACGTATGTTTTCGACCGATAGAAAAGATCAAGTGCCCGGAGTGGAGATATTGCCAACCGGGAACCCAGTTGATTCACGATGCGGGCATATTTAATTTGCAATAAGGTTTCATTCGCTTGCGACATCATTTGCTCCTTTCTTGTTTAAATGTAAAGGAATGGCTTCTTTAAACTTTACATGTTTGTCGATAATTTTCTGATTGATAATACACAGCTGATTATTGGGATGTTCAAACTTCAATCTGTTTAAGGCATCTGTTTTCGAAATAAGTTGATCCATATAAAGTTCGATGGTATTGAATACGCGATCATCAGCGACGCCGCCTTCAATCAGATCAAATTCCTGCCATAATAATCCACCTTTTCCAAAATCCAGATTATCCCTGCAGATGTGTGATAACGGATTTTCGACGATTACCGTCGATCCATGAAATACTAACATTGATTTCTCCCTTTCTCCTCACGGCGGTTTAAGGTAGCAATCACTTCATCCACAATGTATTGTTTACTTTGCGTATGGAGTGTGTCATAATGTAGAATGATGTAATTTTCAATCAGTTCATGCTTTTGTAACCGCAAATAAATAATTTCCGGTTCCGCTTGGAGTCGGGCTGCTACGTTTTCGATACAAAACACCGCGAATTCGATTTTCTTCTCTTCTGAAGTCATTTGTTTTTTTATTATAGCAATCAGGAATATTTAAACGATTGGCTAAGATACACATAGTTTTCTTTCAATCCAATGCTTTGTGCAATGGACAAAACGGAGGAATCTCTGTCCGCTTCTCCTTTTACGAATCGGAACAGTTCCCCTCATTAAATAACATGCTGAGCTCAAACAATGCTTTTTTTGAAAATGTTTTAATTGCAGTTTATCTAATAAAATCAAATAATTATGAGATTGATTGAGGAGCTCTTTAATCTCGCCGGAAAGGTGGCGATAGTAACCGGAGGCGGCGACGGAATCGGGAAGGGAAGTTGTGAGATCCTTTCACAGGCGGGTGCATCGGTTGTGGTGAGTGATTTGAATATCGAGAAGGCCTCGGCTGTAGCCGAAGAGATCAATGCGAAAGGAGGGAAGGCGGTTGCTTGCGCCTGTAACGTTTTGAAGGATGAAGATCTGGTGAATCTGATCGATACGGCTGTCAAGGCGTTTGGCACGGTCAATATATTGGTGAACAATGCCGGAGGGGGCGGAGGCGGACGTGAAAATCCGTTTAAGATTGATTTGGCGTATTTTGAGCGGATTTTTAATTTCAATGTTTTCAGTGCCTGGCGGTTGTGTCAGCTGGCTGTGCCACATATGGCGGAATCCGGATACGGGAGTATTATCAATATCACTTCCATGGGGAGTATCAACAAAAGTCCGAATATGAGTGCTTATGCGGCTTCTAAGGCTGCACTCAATCATATGGCGGCTAATCTGGCCTATGATTTCGGTCCGATGAACGTGCGCATCAACAATGTCGGACCGGGCGCGACCCGGACGCATGCTTTGGAGACGGTTCTTACTCCGGAAATCGAGGCGAAGATGCTTGAGCACACTCCGATCAAACGGTTGGGTACGGTTGAGGATATTACCGGAGCGGTATTGTATTTCGCGGCTCCTGTTTCCTCCTGGGTAAGCGGGCAGGTTTTGTTCGTTAATGGCGGAGGTGTACAGACGCTGGATTAACCGGGTACTTTCCGGATAATAAAAATCTCTTGTAAAACGTTTCTAATTTGATGTTTGGTATGACATAATACCCCTTAGCGTTATAATTTTTAAATCAATGATTTTTAATACGGTGAATATTCCTTATTTTCACCGTATTATTTTTGTTCGTGCGTCCGATCTTCTGAAGTTTCGCATCCGCGATTGTTGTTTAAGATCTGTCGAAAACGCATTTGAACTTGATGTAAAAAATAAATTACAGATGAAGAAAACAAAATACCTCAACGGCCTGGTGGCTCTCTCGCTGGGTTCGGTGCTGACTACCGGATGTCTGAGTTCGCCCAAACAGGCGGATAGGCAAGAAGACTGGATCAATACGGATACGGTGCCCGGAAAAGTGGTGCACGATAATAACGGCAACGAATGGATTTATCATGGCGGATACCATGGCGGCGGATTGTCGAATATGCTGATGGGTTACTGGCTGATCAACAGCATGACGGGTGCACAGACGCGTTACTATCCGTCGAGCCGGAGTTATACGGGCGATATGGATGGTGCGGCGCGGATGAACCGGCCGGATAATGTGACGGCGAATCCGATGAAAAGTCGGGAAGGGATGATGAATACGGTGCCGACAGCGGCGAAACCGTTAAACCGGGCGGCACTTAAATCGGGTTATGCGATGCCGGCGAGCCGGATGCAGCCGGTAAAAAGTACTTCTACGCGTAGTGGTTTCGGAAGTACCGGGTCGCGCGGGAGCAGAAGTGTAGGAGCTTAAAGAAAACAGGATGAAGCGATTTGCGATTTCACCACGAAAGGATTACGAGCAGAAATTGGCCGATCTATCTTTTCATTTCCATCCGGATTATTGGGTGGAGAAGAGTTATTATGCGTTTACGCCGGAGGATATCGACCGGATTGAACGCGATACGAATGAGATTTACGAGATGTGCATCCATGCGGTACAGCATGTGATCGATAATAATTTGTTCCACCTGTTTGATATTCCTGAAAAGTTTCGGGAACTGATCCGGGAGTCGTGGGATGCGGACGAGCCGTCGATTTACGGGCGATTCGACTTTGTATATAAGGAGGGTCGCTGCCATTTGCTGGAGTTTAACGCCGATACGCCCACTTCGCTTTATGAAGCGGCAGTGGTGCAATGGCAATGGAAAGAGGATTGTTTTCCGGCAAATGATCAGTTCAATTCGATTCATGAACGACTGGGCGATGTGTTTCGTGAGCTGAAAGCGGATTATGAGGTGACCCGGATGCATTTTGCCTGTAGTTATGAGAGTGTTGAAGATTTTACGACCACGTCTTATCTACAGGATCGTGCTGCTCAGAGCGGGATATCGACGTCACTGATCGACATTGCGGATATCGGTTGGAACGGTGGCGGATTTACCGATCCGTCGGAGGAGTATCTGCGGGATGTGTTTAAGCTTTATCCATGGGAATGGCTGGTAAGGGAGGAGTTCGGAGAACATCTGCACGACAGAACGACCAACTGGTTCGAGCCGATCTGGAAGATGCTGATGTCGAACAAGGCAATTTTACCAATCCTGCATCAATTGTATCCCGATGATAAGCGGATTCTCCCTGCGTTTTTCGATAAGCCGGCATTTATGTACAGTTATGCGCGCAAACCAATCCTTTCGCGGGAGGGTGCGAATGTGGAGCTGGTCAGGAATAACCGTGCGCTTGCTTCGACCGATGGTGAATATGGCGAAGGACCATTCATCTGGCAGGAGCTTTGTCTGGATGAACATCAGGGCCATTATCCGATTATCGGATCGTGGGTGATCGGTGGTGAGGCTGCCGGAATCGGAATCCGTGAAAATGCGAAAATCATTACGGATAATCTTTCGCATTTCGTGCCACATGTCATTTTGCCTGAATAACCGGTTTTGCCGGTGTGAATGATTTTCTTGGGGAACCAAATAAATACAGAATTGTTATTTTTAGAAATTTGATATACCATGACGCTCTGGCAACATATCCGTACGCATCTGGAACCCGAATACCGCGATAAGACGTTGCGGGAGTCGCTTTATATCATGATTTTTCAGTCGGATACACGATTGGGAAAAGGGTTCGATGTGGCATTGATTTTTATCATTCTTGCCAGTATCATCAACGTGATGTTGCAGAGTATGCTTTCGTATAACTCGGCGCATTACCGGATTTTGCGTGGGTTCGAATATGGTTTTACCGCCTTTTTTACGGTAGAATATATTCTGAGAGTCTACTGTGCGACCAAACCGAAGAAGTATATTTTTAGTTTTTTCGGTTTGGTAGACCTTTTCGCCATTTTACCGGTTTATCTGAATTTGTTTTTGCCTGGCAGCAACTACCTGGTGGCAATCCGTGCTTTCCGTCTGATAAGAGTATTTCGTATTTTCAAGCTTTTCAGATTTCTGAAACAGGGCGACATGTTGCTCTATTCGCT
>JBOFCW010000202.1:0-5824 GCA_051646395.1 Bacteroidales bacterium | reverse complement strand
TTGGGTACAAAACCTGTATGGATTGAATTTGGAAAGTTTTCCTTTGGAGATTGAAATTACCCCGGGTGCAATTGTGTCAATTTTATTTATTGCAAATAACGTAAAGTTACAAGTCAGAAAGAGAACTAAAATTCCGATGATCTTTTTATTATACATATTTTATTGCTTCAAATGTTTTGTATCAGATTTATTGTTGACATGGCAGGTCAATGATCCAATTAAAGGAGCACAAAGAGATGGATCAGTTATTACAAATATAATTTTTTTACATTTAAAATATAAAGAAAAGCATGAGATGATTGATGAATGTGTGTTTTTAAACGTATGAAAAAAAGGATGTTAACGAGTTGTGTTGTTGTCGGTTTGTCTCAATAACCTTTTTCATTCATGTGTTTCGGTTGAGGAGAAGAAGCCTTAAAGATTTGGTTTTTATCTTTTCTGATTTGTTTGATACGTTGGCACGGGATCCCTTTTTTTGCTGCGATGTCTGCAATTTGATTCTTGATCCGGCGGATATCCTGAAAGCGGAGAACTCCCATGTTTACATCGATACTTTGGTTACCGGTGATTAATCTGATCCGGCTTGGTGATAGAATCACGGAGTGGATCTCATCCCAGTTGAACTTACTGGCACTGCGGTTGAAGTTGCTTTTAAAAACGAGCTGTTTTTCGTCAATCGTAATGTAGTGATGCAGTCGGTTGACCATACCCGTGACAATAATAATTCCCATTCCGGTATAGATACTCAGGGCGATGATGATTAGAAGATGAAGGTGTTGTATCAGTGCGCCTATCAGAGCGATACTTCCGATGACAACATGAATGCTGCCTAGTAGCAGGAATGTGGCTTTCTTGCCCCTTCCCATTGAATAGTCGATATTGAGTTTTTCCATTAGATATATTAAAGAAGCGCTATGTTCTAATAACATAGCGCCTCGCATCTTGTTTAATTGAAAGAGTATTATTTTTCTTTCTGATATTGGTAAATGATTTTACCTTCTCCGTTTATCATGTAAAATTTTAATTTATTGTCTTCCATCGATACCAGCATAAACCCTGCATCACTACTACAAAAACGGGTTCCTTCAATTTCATTTACTTTCCGGGCCAGAGAGCCGGAAGAGTTTACGAAATATTCCACTTCACTATTTTGTGGATGGATGTGCTGGAATGAATGGATGTGTCCGCATAGATATGCATCCACCTGATATTGATCAAGGAGCGGCATCAGATGATTTTGCATGTCTTTGCGCTCTTTGTCACTTTTCTTGGTGTCGGCAAAAACCGGATGATGTCCCATTACGATTTTCCATTTGGCATCTGAGTTTTTCAGAGTCTGTCCGATCCATGCTAATTGCTGTTCGAGGCTTTGTTTGGATGCATCCGGATAATCGTTTTTGTCTTGTCTGTATTTGCCGATAAGTGGTGTGGTATCTATAAATACCAACAGGGCTTTTTGATTATTTCCTACTTCAACTGTTTTCGAATAATATCGATCAGGAGCGTTCCATCTACGGCTGACGTTGCTGTAATCCATAACGGCCTGTGTATTGCCACGGTATTCATGGTTACCCATTATGGCGAACCAGTCGATCATCAGTTCAGGATGTTTGTAGATATATTCGTAGTTGGTTTTCCAAAGTGGATCATTCGTACTTGCTACTCCATCAAAGTGGTGGGTGTCTCCTAAAGCTGCAACGAATTCGATATCCACTTGTTCTGCCATTTCTCCAAGAAGTTCTGCAATTGGTTTTTGCTGATAATACCCGTTTCTGCCCAGGTCATTTACAACGTAGAAATTAAAACTCTCTTCGGTTACGTCGGGAGTTTCAAAAGTTGATACTGCCGGAATCGGTTGTATGGGGCAATTCTTCGGTGCGTTCTCTTTGCAAGGCGAACAAGAAGGAGTCAATAAAGCTGAAAAAGCCAGGGATAGGAAAAGGGGTGAAAAATATCTTTTCATTTATATATAAGTTTATTTTTAACATTGATGTATAAATGCGCCATTATATAACTTCGGTTGGGTATCTCAACTTTGGGTGAGTTATGGCGATTTCATCTGTATATATTTTATTTTTTCATTAAAGTCAGATGCGCCATTTATATACATTTTGTTGGGTATCTCAACTTTAGGTGAGTTATGGCGATTTCATTCAATCGGATTTTTTATAATCAGGCACGTATGCCGGTTCGTTTTTTCTGTATTTCGGACGGAGTCGATAAGTCGCATTTTACAATCCGAACGCTCCAAAATAGGCAGATGGGACTGGCGATCTAAATTGATTTTCGATGATACCTGAAAGTCCTTCCAATACGATCGGATTCTTTGCAAAATGAGGTGTGAAATCAGTGATTCCTCCTGTAAGTGCCGGAGAGTTTTCTTTCAGCTGGAAAGACCATTCATCACAGTATGCTACCGGTGCCCCGGGGGCATTTGAAGAAACGTTGATATCAATATTTTCCTGCTGCTCAAATTGAGCGAAAAGAGGGTTTTTGTCTCCTGCTGATTCACTCATTCTATCGTTCGAACCATTAAGCAAGCCATTTGATATACCTGTTTTATCATCTCCCTGCATCTGATTGACACCCGCTTCGGTGGATGCGAAATAAAAATTCGGAGTAATTTCCGATTTTTCGGACATCGGAGTCTCAATGCTTTGTTTTAAGCCCCAACGACAATCAGCGATTAGGTTATTATACAGCTTGGCAAGCACCGTTTGTTCCAGCCAGATGGATCCACCTTTAACTTTGGGACGTCTCCATCCCGAGTTGAGTATCGTGTTGTTATAAACATACAGGTGACTTTGAATGTTCTGGAAGCCTGAGTTGGAAAGCTTGAAGGCATTCGTATTGGCATCATAAATCAGATTATAGGCCAGATCCGCCAGACATTCGGATTTGTAGTTTATTGCTTCTCCGCCATCGAATCCGTTGGTAATGAATTTATTGTTGGCGATGATGGATTTGCCACCTGTGATGTAAAGGTGGTCTTCTGCATTATTGCGGAATGTTGAGTTGATGATGACCAGGGCTCCCTGCGGGTTGCAGAAGTGAAGTCCGGGTACCCCTTCGCCTGTTTCTGTTTTGAATAGTTCGTTGATGAAAGAGAGCGATTTATCTGTTGTTTGGGCACCACCATACTCGATCGTAGTGTGATTCAGATATACCTCGCGGGAATCATATCCACAGATGATTCCACCCCAGTTTCGTGAAAAACGATCATTTTTGGAAGATTCTTCAACTGAAAAAACGATTGGGCTGGTTGCTGTTCCCATGCAATACAGATTTCCAAGAACAACGATTTCAGGTTTCAGTTCACTATTTGAAGCAATGATTTTAGCTCCTTCTTCAACATAAAGCGACTGATCTTTTTTTACCAGAAAATGATCTGTCAGGAATACGGTCGTATCTTTTTTCCAGACGATTGATCCGGCCGGATAAATACCATTACCTGGTTTCGTGCCAGTTCCGCCTTCGGGTGAAGTTATCTCATTGTCTTTTTCACAAGACGCAAACAAGGCGAATACCGGCAGTAGCATCAGACTTCTCAGATACATGTTTTTAGAACTCATCGTGATTATTTTTTATAGTTTGTATTTTGTTGTGGGTTTACATTTTATATCGGATACCGGCCATGAAATTCAGGCCGTTGCTGTCTTTGCGGATCAGGGTGCGGTCGTCGTACTTCTGGTGGTTGAAATCCGTGTTGTAAGGATTGTCCGTTTTTATGTATTGTTTTGTTCCGCTTCTGAGTAAGTTGTTTGCTTTTGCAAATACAGACAGGCCACATTTGAAGCGTTTTTCGGTCGATACATCCAGTGAAAAACATCCGGCTTCCCAATAGTCTGAATCCAGGTAATGCGAGGCAATGACGATTTTTTCGCCGGTGTAAGTGCCTGATAACTGTAAATCGAAATTATGACGCGTACTTTTGTAAAGAAGCGACAGATTAGCCACATGAGGAGCCTGATTTACCAGGGGGCGGGTTTGATCGACTTCTTTTCTGGATAAAGTACCAGCATCATCTGTTACATAAAGAGTTTTTGGCGTGGTGATTGCCGAATGTGTATAAGTATAGTTTGCTTTGATCCCGAAGTTGCGTATGTACTTGATGAAATCAGCTTCTATACCCCAGTTGACGGCATTTCCCAGGTTGGCGGGACCATATCCGAATTGACGGCCATTTTTTGAATAATAGGCATATTCGATCGGATTGTCAATGTATTTATAAAATACCCCGACCATCATTTGCTCGTTATTTGTCGGGAAATATTCCCATCGTAAATCGATATTGTCAATGATTGCACGTTGTAAATCCTTGTTGCCATATTCGGTATAATCTTCGTTTATAATTGAGTAGGGGACGATTTCAAAAAAACCCGGACGATTTACAGAACGGTAATAAGAGCTACGCAGATTCATTTTATCTGAAGGCTTGAACTTTACGGCAAGAGAAGGGAGATAGTCTGCATAATTCTGGCTTTTTTCGGGATCTTCATTTGCCGAAGGGAAAGCCATGACATATGACTGAGAGGTGTGCTCGATACGTACGCCTGCAATTATGTTCCAAAGTTTGTTATCGAAAGTTCCCATCAGATAGCCGGCTGCGATATCTTCTCCAGCATCATAATTCAATGGACCGACACTCCCTTTCGGTGTAGCAACTTTCCATTCGATTTCACTGATGTGCTCAAAATCTTTTCCCTGAATCGGCCGGCTTTCTGCCGCAGGAGTAAAACGATAAACAGTGTACTGATTGGTTCTTTCTTTATTTCGGTACATCCCACCGGTTTTTAAAGTAAGGTTTCCAAAAGAGAGTTTTTGTTCGTATTTCAGATTGATATAACCAGTCAGGTCATGATCCGTATTTTTTTCCCACCGCCGCTCGCTATCCTGGGCAGTAATATAGTCTTCGAAATTCGTGCGGTTGTTTTCAAGTGTCACATAAGTAGCATCGGGACGTTTGTTGGTTGCGAATGAGTACACTCCTGACCAATCGAGGGTGAGTTTGCGTCCGAGTTTATGTTCGCCATGAAATGTCGATGCAAAAATTTGTTGTTTGGTAAAACGGCTGCGGGTTTGAATACTTTCAAGTGCATTCCCCAATGTAGGATTATAGTTGTTGGATAAACTTGTATTTGTGCTCTGGCGGACTTGGGTAGTCTGATTCCCGACAATCGAATTACACCATTCGATTTTGTGATTATCCGAAAGTCGATAATCGATTTTCCCATGTACTCCATATTGGAGCTGATTGTCCGAGTAAGTCCGGTTATTTTCAGAAGTGAGTCGGACTGTAGATTCTGTTTGTGACATCACATCGGAAAATAAAACCGAACGAGTGAGTTTATTTCTGTTCTGATAGCTACCCGCCAATACGATTCCCAAACGTTCGTTTAAATAACGATCTCCGAAAAGAAAGCCCCCTAATAGGTCTGGGAGCGCCTGACGGGATGATATTTTTGTCCCACCGTTTCTGAAATCACCAGGTGAGGCAATATGATCAGGTCCATATTGAATGCGTGGAGGATTTATGGTAAGTTGACTTTTTTTGAAGGAAAAATGATTGTTGTCGATCAGATCGGAATTGTATCCTGTTGATAAGTTTGCCTGAAACGTGGTACGAGAAGGGGCATCCTTCATAACCAGGTTGATAGCACCCCCTGTTCCGTCGGCCTCCATGTCTGCTGTTAAAGATTTGGAAACTTCGAGGCGATCCAACAATTCGCCCGGGAAAATGTTTAAAGGAACGTATCTGTTCTTGTTGTCCGGACTTGGGATTTTTACACCGTTTACAAGTGTATAGTTGTATCGTTTATCCATG
>JBOFCW010000123.1:0-3130 GCA_051646395.1 Bacteroidales bacterium | reverse complement strand
ATATATTCGTTTTATAGAGGTTCTTATATCATCATAGCCATCACAAAGAGTAATCCGTTTTTGATGATAATAGAACACAGAACGTGCCATCTTAATTCTTTTGAGCATAAACTCAAGATTGTGTCCCTCAAGCCTTAGTCCTTCGATGACTTGCGCCCAATCTCTCTTAGACGGGATTCCCTTTCCTCTACTAAGGCTCGCACTTTTTTTAATAGTGCAATCTCTGTTTTAAGTTCTTGATTTTCCTTTTCAAGCCTCTCTAAATCACTCAATGGCTTACTATTCTTTTTTGGTCTGCCCATACCCGGTGGTCTGCCTCGCGGCTTTACTATGGCCAATCCATCAAGTCCTTTTTCTCGGTAAATATTTAACCAGGTTTGAATAATAGATGCACTTGGTCCATACTTCAGCGAAGCTGCGCACAAAGTAATATGATTATATTCTATATCAAGAACTATTTCCTTTTTTAATGAAGGATCAGCTTTAAAGTTCTTTCCTTTTTGAATGGATGGAGAACCGCCTTTTTGATATTTTGACCATAAGGTGGTTAATAACTCTCTCGCTATTCCATATTGAAGATGGATGGAATTAATGGACATACCATCTGCAATCATATGCATATATCGTAGCCGATCTGCATCAGAATGTTTTTTTGTCTTTTCATTTTTATGCATAAGAAAACCCCGAAAGTTTTTTGTCTAACTTTCGGGGTTCTCTTCAAATGGCAGCCCGTTTTTTATAAAGCTTCAATCTGTATAATAAACGATTTCTCTTTCGACCATCGCACCTCCCGGATCTTCCGACTGAAATATCATTGTTATCCAATTTCCATACTTGTCTTTAGAAACGATTTTGCCTTCATCCAGAATATTACCCGATGGCGGATTATCTCTCACTTCTATGATCTTTTTGTTGGCAGTAAAAGTAGTACGGGTTCGCTTGCCTGTTTCATTATCATATTGGTGATAATTACGAAAATATTCCTCACCACTCCGAAAAACACCGATCTCTTCCATACACTTGCCATCGGAATTGATCAAACTGGTATAGTTGACGTCCCCCTCGTCCCAGTTTACAATCATATAACCGGCCTTATTATATTGGAATTTCTCGATCGTATCCATCAGTACATCATCCGAATCATAACGAACAATCGTTGCTAACCGGCCGAGCCGATCATAGTTGTATTTGTGTTTCTCGTCGGGTTCATTACCCGATGGATCACGGTAAAGAGCAACATTACGGATACGGCCGCTCTTATCGCGCTCATATTTTTTGCGTTCATTGACTCCCTCATGTTCATAGGAAGCAGAAACCTCTTCTCTGATAAATCCGGTATTATCATATATATAATAAGCATCCACTTCATAAGCATCTCCGGCATATTCAAGCAATCCTTTTTCAAGAACTTTAGTACCATTATCCATAACAAGATATCGGTAACAGGTTATCCGACAGGTTTTAACCGGACCTTTCAGTCCGTGTTTCCACAAATCATTGCGTAAAGGACGGTTAGCTGCGGCCAGTAATGGCCAACATAGAAGTAATGCAAACAGATAAATAGGTTTCATAGTTATCCGGATTAGGTGATTCACAGATAATATGAGAACACGTGGTAATAAAAAATAGTTTGTTTTGTTTAATTGTATTTAGTCATATTTTATCATCTGAATTTATTTTTCATAACCAAGTGAAAAATAAATTGACCAGAAATAAAACATTAGTAATAAGCATGCAATGCATTCAGCCGCGGTTGTTTCCTTGCTAACCTTTTGCGGGTATAAAGCTGCTGCAGTTCATAGCATCCCCAGGCGCAAGCCGATCCGATCAAAGCACCAGCAATGACATCCGAAGGATAATGAACACCCAGTTCGAGTCTGGAATAACCGACCGCAGCCGCCCACAAATAAGATGGAGCGATGACATACCATTTCGGATAATTCAGCGACAAAGAGGTTGCCAGAGCGAAAGCACCTCCCGTATGGTTGGATGGAAAAGAATAACCGCTTTCGGGCACACGATTAACGATATAATCGGGATATTTCTCAAATGGCCGCTCTCGCTTCACGAGCTGCTTAAGAGCCAACTGCACTGCATAAACACTAAGAATAGATGCGGTAACTCCAAGCGTCTTATCGAAATGATCCGCATCTTTGGTAATCAGATCATAGATTCCCATTCCGACCGGTATTCCGATAAGCAGGTATTTTTCTGATGAGGAAACGAATTTATTATAATTAACCCAGGGTTTCGAATCGCATTTATTGATGCGATGGAGCAGTCGCACCTCTTTAGGCTGCGCACAAACAGTGCTGATAAGGAAAACGAAAGAGCAAATAATCAATACGAGTTTCTTCATGTATTCAATGTTGATTGGATTATTAACAAGAAAGGTATCTCAAAGGTAAATATAACCTTTGAGATACCTTTTCATATTCGACAGATATTCAACTGTATCTGATTATCAGTTTTTCAATCCACGGTTGCGGAGCAAAGCATCCGGATTCGGTTCTGCACCACGGAAGTTCATATAAAGAGTCATCGGTTCCTCACTTCCTCCTTTTTCAAGGATATTTGAGCGATAAAGCGCTGCCGTTTCCTGGTCGAAAATACCCTTCTGATCGAAGGCATCAAATGCATCGGCATCCAATACCTCAGCCCACAAGTAGCTGTAATAACCCGTCGCATATCCGTTGCTTGAGAAAATATGACTAAAGAAAGGGCCCCGGTAACGGTATGTGATTTCATCGATCAGTCCGATTTTTTTCGTAGTCGCATCTTCGAACGCACTTACCTCAAACCCATCCAGATCGGTTGTCGTATGATAATCCATATCAAGCAAAGCGGCAGCAACCAATTCGGTTGTCGTAAATCCGGTGTTGAAGTTACCCGCCTTCTGCATTTTTTCGATCAGCGCATCTGGGATAACTTCTCCCGTCTGATAATGTGCGGCATACATTTTCAGCACATCGGGATGTGTAGCCCAATGTTCCATGATCTGAGAAGGCAATTCTACGAAATCACGGGCTACCGCCGTTCCGCTTACTGTCGGATAGGTACATTTAGTCAACATTCCGTGAAGCGCATGTCCGAATTCGTGGAAAAGAGTCTCCACCTCATCCAGACTCAA
>JBOFCW010000117.1:0-10803 GCA_051646395.1 Bacteroidales bacterium | reverse complement strand
GTTTCCATCACAAACGATGAATATCTTGATTACTTCAAAGTATGGGGAGATATGTTGCTAAAACATCCACTCACTTACATAGAGGCTGCAATGAGGAATTGTTATGGTTTTTTTATCCATCGAAGAGATTTCCGTTGGCAGATATCCAAATGGGAATAAAACCAGATGAATATCCGGGTTTATATGAAATCACCCCTTTATTCTCAAGAGAAAAATCCGGACTAAGCTTTTTATTAAAATTACCGGTGATCGGTTGGTTTGTGTCTCCTGGATTTCTGATGTTAATCTTCCTGACTTGTTTTTATGAACTGGTTTTCAGAACGGATAAAAAATGGCTTGCTATTTTTATGCCGACTCTTTTATCTTTTCTGATATTATTCATATCTCCCGAAAACGGATGTTATCGGTATGTGATGCCAATAGCCATGATACTCCCTTTTTTTATCGCGAATACGGTCAAACAAAATTAATTCAATCCAAATGCAAGAAATCGCAGTTTTAATCCCTTGCTATAACGAAGCTCTTACTATCAGAAAGGTGATTCAATCTTTTCGGAAAGAATTGCCATCTGCTTCAATTTATGTATATGATAATAATTCAACGGATGACACTTTTGAGATAGCTCGAAAGGAAGGAGTTATTGTTAG
Source organism: Bacteroidales bacterium (assembly GCA_051646395.1). Taxonomy (GTDB): domain Bacteria; phylum Bacteroidota; class Bacteroidia; order Bacteroidales; family JAUNSR01; genus JAUNSR01. The sequence continues at coordinate 10,156 of JBOFCW010000117.1, read as the reverse complement.
AAAAGAGTATCACCAGGGGAAAGGAAACGTAATTCGACGAATGTTCCGTGAAATAAAAGCGGATTGTTACCTTATCGTTGATGGAGACAATACCTATCCGGCCGAATCTGCTAAAGATATGTGCAGAGAAGTATTGGAGCATGGAGTGGATATGGTAATCGGCGATCGGCTGTCAACTTCTTACTTCAAAGAAAACAAACGCTTGTTTCATAATACCGGCAATAAAACAATGTGTCGGCTAATCAATTATCTATTTAATGCGAATATCTGCGATATTATGACTGGATATAGAGCGATGAGCCCCTTATTCGTAAAGAATTTCCCGGTTTTGAGCCACGGATTCGAAATAGAGACAGAGATGACGATTCACGCATTGGATAAACGATTTCTGATCCGGGAAATTCCGGTGGATTACCGAGACCGACCTGCTGGAAGCGTATCAAAATTAAACACATTCACAGACGGATTCCGTGTCTTATATACTGTGTTCAGCTTATTTAAAGATTATAAACCGATGAAGTTTTTTTCGGCTTGTGCATTGATTTTAATTTCATTGGGAACGCTCCTTTTTATACCCGTACTGATTGAATACTTTCAAACCGGATTGGTCCCCCGCTTTCCGACGCTAATCGTTTCAGGATTTATTTTGCTGATTGCTATATTGTTATGGATTTGTGGTTTGATTTTGGAGGTAATTGGCAAAAAACATCGTCAACTTTACGAACTTATGCTCAATAAATCACAAGTATTCTAAGTATATCGGATTTTGAATAATTATAACGAATCCGAATGATTGCGTCTCCGCAGAGTTCTCTGCAGAGAGGACATCATCCGGACAGGACTAAATTAAAATATGATTGATTATAAAAGTATGGTATCCACCTGAAAGGAGATGAATAGTCTGGCAGTAGCCGGAAGGATATAAAACAAAAAAGCCTGCATCACTGCAGGCTTTAAAGCTCTTCAGGCTGGGCTTGAACCAGCGACCCCCTGATTAACAGTCAGGTGCTCTAACCAACTGAGCTACTGAAGAATTTATACTTGAAAAATTTGGGCTCTTCAGGCTGGGCTTGAACCAGCGACCCCCTGATTAACAGTCAGGTGCTCTAACCAACTGAGCTACTGAAGAGTGTTTTTTGCAATTCTTATCAGTTTTAAGGCGCATGCCTTTCTGATTTTGCATTGCAAAAGTAATGCGAGTTTTCGAATTATGCAATATCTTTGCAAAAAAAAATTTCAATAAATGAAGGTACTGGGAATCGGCAATGCTCTTGTTGACATATTAACAAATTTGGAATCAGACGCTTACTTCGAAAAAATGGGTCTGATAAAAGGTGGAATGAAATTGATAGAAGAGGAACAATTGCTGAAAATTGTGGGTCTGATAGAGGGAATGGACTCCAAATTGGCTAGTGGAGGATCTGCATCCAATACCATTGCGGGGCTTGCGCGTATGGGAATCGACTGCGGTTTTATCGGAAAAGTAGGAAACGACGCATATGGGAAATTCTATCGCGAAGATTTAATCAACAACGGGGTTCATCCGAAACTTACGGAAACGGAGATGGCTTCGGGGTGTGCGATGTGTATGATCACTCCCGACGGAGAACGTACGATGGGTACTTTTCTGGGAGCAGCCGCTACGCTTCATGCGAATGATCTGGAGCAGGAGATGTTTAAGGGATACGATATCCTTCATGCCGAAGGATACCTCGTGCAGGATCATGAGTTGATACTAAAGGCATTTCAACTGGCAAAGGCGGAAGGTCTGAAAATATCGATCGACCTGGCAAGTTTTAATATCGTAGAGGGCGACCTCGATTTCTTCAAGATGCTGGTAAAAGATTATGTGGATATCGTTTTTGCCAATGAAGAGGAATCTTATGCCTATACCAAGCAACAGCCGGAGCAGGCTGTTATCACCATTGCCCGGGAATGCGAAATCGCAGTGGTGAAAAAAGGATCGAAAGGTTCGATCGTCAAGCGTGACGAGGAAACGATCGAAGTGGGCGTTTTACCGGCTAATTGCATCGATACTACCGGAGCCGGAGATTTGTATGCGGCCGGATTCCTATACGGATTCACACAAAATCTATCGTTGACGAAATGCGCTCAGATCGGAGCCGTACTTTCCGGAAATGTAGTAGAAGTGACCGGACCGAAGATGGTCAGCAGCCGTTGGGACGTTATAAAATCAAAAGTTGCTGATATAATCGCGCAATAATGAACGGAATTGCTTAATTTAGGAGGCTTTATCGAAAGGAATCACCCCAAAGGAATTCTTTTCGATAAAGCCTCTTTTTATAAATACACATTTTAACCTCATGATAAACAAGAAAAGAAGAAACCGGATCGGAGTGGCAGCATTGCTGCTGATCAGTGTGACGGCAAGTTTTTTTATCGGATCGAAGGCCGATCAGCGAAATTTTGAGATAACCCGTAACCTGGATATCTTCAATACATTATTCAAAGAGCTCGATCTATATTATGTAGATACGATTCAAACGGAAGAAGTTGTGCGCAACGGCATCAATGCCATGCTTCAACAACTGGATCCGTATACGCAATATATCCCCGAATCAGAGAAAGAAGATTTCAACACGATGACGACCGGTGAGTACGGTGGTATCGGGTCGATTATTCAGCAAAGAGATAACAAAGTGATTATTTCCGAGCCTTATGAAGGGATGCCTGCTCAGCTGAGCGATTTGCGCCCGGGAGATGCGATCCTTGAGATCGACGGCGAATCGATGTTAGGTAAAACGGTAGCACAGGTAAGCGAGAAGCTGAAAGGTCCTGCCAATACAAAGATCACGCTTAAGATCGAACGGGAAGGCACGCCCGAACTGATTGTCAAAGAACTTCTGCGCCAGAAAATACAAATGAATGCCGTGCCTTATTCCGGCATGCTCAACGACTCGATCGGATATATCTATCTATCGAGCTTTACAGACAAAGCGGCCAAAGAGGTACGCGAAGCATTGATCGAACTGAAAAAGAATCCGGATATGAAGGGGCTCGTGCTCGATCTGAGAAACAACCCGGGAGGAATCCTTGAAGATGCTGTTCAGATTGTCAACTATTTCGTTCCCAAAGGAGAAACCGTGCTTTCTACACGCGGAAAAGTGAAGAACTGGGATCGTACCTATAAGACTACCCAGGAACCGATTGCTCCGGATATCCCGCTGGCAGTACTGGTGAACCGGGGTTCGGCTTCGGCTTCGGAGATCGTGGCCGGTGCACTACAGGATCTTGACCGCGCGGTAATCATCGGCGAACGGACCTTCGGCAAAGGCCTGGTGCAGACAACCCGCCCGATCGCATACAACGGCATGATGAAAGTGACGACAGCGAAATATTACATCCCGAGCGGACGCCTGATACAGGCTATCGATTATAGCCATCGTAATCCCGATGGAAGTGTCGGTCGGATTCCGGACTCGCTGACGCAGATCTACTTTACCAAAAACAGACGACCGGTGCGCGACGGGGGAGGAATTCAACCCGATTTCCAGGTTGAAAACCCACAAGTATCGAATTTGCTGCTTTACCTGATGCGCGACATGATGTTTTTCGACTTTGCGAATCAGTTTGCCGCTACGCATCCGAACATCGGCCCGATCCGAGATTTCAAACTGTCGGATGCGGATTATGATGCCTTCAAGCAATTCGTGAAATCGAAAGAGTTTACATACGACCGCCAAAGTGACAAAGCGTTGCAGGAACTGAAGAAGATAGCCGAGTTTGAAGGTTATACAGAGCAGGCCGCCGACGAATTTGCCGCATTGGAATCAAAACTTAAACATAATATCGATCGTGACCTGGATAAATTCCGACCGGAAATCGAGCAGGCACTCTCGCAGGAGATCGTGCGTCGCTACTATTACCAGAAAGGTGAAATCATCCAGACATTGAAGAAAGACGCTGAACTGGATAAGGCGATGGAAATCGTAGGCAATCCGGCCAGATATCAAAAGGTTTTGAACATGCAGGATGCCCAAATGAAATAGAGGTAGCTTTGCTTATTTATTTACATCATATTATGAATAAATCATTATTATGTGCGCTTGCTATGAGCGTAACGATTCCTGCTGTTGCTCAGGAGGAGAAAAAAGAAGAAGGATTCGTTTTCACGACCGTGAAGGAGAACCCGATTACGTCCGTTAAAAACCAGAACCGTTCGGGTACTTGCTGGAGCTTTTCAGGTCTTGGATTCCTGGAATCGGAGCTTATCCGTATGGGTAAACCGGAAACGGATCTATCGGAAATGTTTGTCGTATATCACAGCTACTCGGATAAGGCGGATAAGTATGTACGGACACACGGCACGGTGAATTTTGCCGGTGGAGGTTCTTTCTATGATGTTCTTTACGCATTGAAAAATTACGGAGCCGTGCCCGAAGAAGCATATACCGGACTAAATTACGGCGAGTCGAAACACGTTCACAACGAAATGGACGGTTTGACAAAAGCCTATGCCGACCAGGTTATCAAAGCGAAAGGCAAACTGACTCCGGTTTGGAAAAAAGGATTCGACGGTATCCTGAATGCATATTTGGGCGAACTGCCTGAAACATTCACGGTAAACGGAAAAGAATACACTCCGAAGAGCTATGCGCAATCATTGGGATTGAATGCAGATGATTATGTAAGCATCACATCTTATACGCATCATCCATTCTACACACAGTTCGCTCTGGAGATTCCGGACAACTGGCGCTGGGCTACTTCATATAACGTTCCGATGGAAGAAATGGTGGAGATCGCCGATAATGCCATCAACAAAGGTTATACTATCGCATGGGGTGCTGACGTAAGCGAAAAAGGATTTAACCGCAACGGGATCGGCGTATTGATCGATACGGATGGTTCTGAACTGAGTGGTTCGGATGCAGCCCGCTGGCTGGGTCTTTCTCAGAAAGAAAAAGACGATGAGATTCGGAAAATGACCGAAGCACCGGGCAAAGAGATGACCGTGACACAAGAAAGCCGTCAAAAAGGTTTCGATAATTACGAAACGACAGATGACCACGGTATGGTGATTTACGGTATTGCTAATGATCAGAACGGCAAGAAATATTATATGATCAAAAACTCATGGGGTGAAACGGGTAAATACAAAGGATTCTGGTACATTTCAGAACCTTTTTTCCAGGCAAAAACCATGAATTATATTGTTCATAAAGACGCTGTTCCGAAAAAGATAGCGAAGAAATTGGGTATTAAATAAGTATCTTCTAAAAAATAGTTACTATTTATCCGACCATATTTATATAAAAACCACCCTATGTTTCAAGATGAGACATAGGGTGGTTTTTATATAAATAATGATTCAGCAGCTTAATTGATGAACATCACTTTGGTTACGACTCCCTCCTTTCCATCTTCGGAAGTACCATATACCAGGTAAATACCGGATTTGATACGTTCCCCTTTCTTATTCAAGGCATCCCATGTAAATTGTCCGCCCAATGAATAGCCCTGATAAATAAGGTTGTTGTTGATGTCGGTTATTTTAATCAATGTATTCGATTTTAAGCCGGTAATCGCTACGGGACCTGAAAAATCTGGTCGTACGGGATTAGGATAGGCATAAACATCATCGAACGAATTATTACCTTCAACCGCATCCGACTGATAACACAGCATTCCTCCCATACAACCGATATAAACTTTACCTGTTACCGGATCAACGACCATCGAAAGAATTTCATTTGAATACAACGGACTATTCTCTGTTGTGAAATGATGAATCACTTCTAATCCGTCCGGACTCAACAAATAAATGCCATTACCCGAAGTTCCGATCCATTTACGATTAGCTGCATCGACAGTGATACACATGACAGTCGTATTGTCTAATAAGTAGTCAGCCAGTCCGGTTCCGTCATTACGAGATATTTTAGGTCGAATGCAAGTGTTCGAATCGAAAATACGCGCAGAATTATTGATGATCATAGGGCCGATACTTGTACCAACCCAGATCTTGCCATCCAGATCTTCAGCAAGACAACGAAAAGAAACTTTCGAATGGGTATTCCCGTCCTGGTCTACCAGAGAATTGTGATAAACACTTCTGTCGTCAGCGAGGTTTTCGTAGGTACCGTTATCATCATATACACATAAAGCAAGAAGGTTATAATAGGACAGAAACCATTTTTGTTGTGTTTGGCGGGTTATCATCACCGGATAAAGAGCTTCCACCCTTCCCAGTTTATTAATGGCATATTTGTACCACTTGCCATCATATGACTTCATTCGTAATTGATGATCAGAAAGAGAATTCATAGCCCATAAATTTCCTTTTGGGTCGAAATTAAGACCACTTACCCAATAATGGTTACGGGATTCATCTTCTTCTACACTCGAAAACTGTCCCTGTCCTCCCTTGTGTAACTGAAAGAATTCGTTTCCTTTGAATTCATATAAACCGTTAACAAAAGAGCCTACAAAAAAATGGTTGGGTTCGAATGGAGATGCCTTTATATCGATCAACTGGTTAAATGGCAGTTGATTTTCATTCTTGATTTTGAGTTCCGAAATATTGGTCCATGTACCATCCTGATATATGGAAACGGCTCCGGGACTGGTATCGAATGTCCGGAACGGACCACCAGTTACCATATACAGCGATCCATTTTTAAAATCAAGATCATAAGGGTCTTTTACGACCGGAGCGTTGGGTAATAACTTGTCTTGCTGCATCTCCCAACGATCCGAGGAATATTTATAACTACCTAAACCCTGCTCTGAAGCGACCCATAAGTCTCTTCCAGAAAAGGAGGAAACATCTTTCAGATTTGATATCTGTTCGATCCTTTTGTGACTTCCCTGTTCAACATTCCAAACAACTGCATAAGTAGGATTTATGCAGTAAAGCATGTTTCCCTCCGCTTTAATAGAAACAAAGGATTCCGGAATCACTGGTTCAAGTGCCCACTGCTCTTTCAACCGATAGGGTATTCCGTCTTCAGCAAGAAGAAAAACGCCTTTCTCACTCAGGGTAACCTTTCGAAACTGATTATGGGCAACACGTTGCCAATTAGAGAAATCGTAATTATTTTGACTATCGGGACAAATCCACAAACCATCTTCCTTTACCAAACAAAGGTGTTTATACGCGGGAAAAAGGCATATCGCCTTCACTTCATTAAAATTATAGGTGTCTCCGATCTCTTTCTTCTTCAGATCAACGACCACTCCTCCAAAATCGGTAGCGAGATAAGCTTTGCCATCAGAAACCAGCATTTGGTTGACTTTTTTTGAAGTAGTCATTATTTTCTCCTTGAAATCCGGAATATTAACCACTTTTCCCTTTGAAATCAGATCGATATTCTGATTGGCATAAACCAAAACAAGCTGATCAAGGTTGCGATCATAACCCATATGTGTGATATCAGAATCGCTCAATCCATCGAGTTTCGAATGGAGCACGACAGATTCATCGTCCTTCTGATAAGACATCAGCGAACCGCTACCTACGGCAAAAACCTGTTTTCCCGTGTCATAAAGCTTGTCTGGACTATCAAAAGGCGGATAAACCATCCATTCTCCGATCAGTTGTCCATAGGAGGAAAACGTAATGGATAAAAAGAAGAATAACAGGAGGTTATTTCTCATGATTCAAGGGTCTTTAAATAGTCAATGAATGCGCGGACAGCTCTGCCGCGATGACTGATGCGGTTCTTCTCCTGACTTGGCATCTCCGCAAAAGTTACCTCATAACCTTCGGGCACGAAGATCGGATCGTAGCCGAAACCTTCGTATCCACTCTCTGTCTCTGCTATTTCGCCGTTTACGATTCCTTCGAACAACATCTCTTTCTCTCCGAATGAAAACGCAATCACCGTACGGAATCGGGCCTCACGCTGTGATTTTCCGGCAAGTTCGTCGAGTACGCGGCACATATTCGCCTTCGGGTCTTTGTCTTCGCCTGCATAACGGGCAGAATAAACACCCGGAGCATTATTTAAAGCCGCTATTTCCAGACCGGTATCATCGGCAAAACAGTCATAACCGTATTTTTCTTTTACATGGCGGGCTTTGATCAGAGCGTTTCCCTCGAGCGTTTCTGCTGTTTCGGGAATATCTTCCAGACAACCGATCTCTTCCAGGCTCAAAATCCGGAAACGATCACCTACCAGTTCTTTTACTTCTTTCAGTTTATGCTGATTATTCGTTGCAAATACCAATCCATTCATAGCTGTATCATCATTTTTTCAAATCAAAGATACCTGTTGTATCCGATTATAAAAACGGAACGAAAGCCAATTTATTACATCGTTGACTGTTTCCACAATATTCCACACATTTCCACAATACCGATTTATCGTCATAAAAATGGCACAGCATAGTAAAACACTGGACATTAACTACTTAATATAACAATCAAATTTATGGCATACAGATTGCCTATTGATTAGCAAATAACAATCAAACAATTAATCACTAAATACTCTGAGTTATGAGAAAGATCTATTATGTAATCCTTACAGCAGTAATCGGTTTTACAAGCGTATCGTGTGTTGAGAAATCAGAGAAATATAAATCTTTGAAAGCAGAAAAAGAAGCCCTTCAGATCGTGGCCGGAAATTATGAGCAAACTCTCGACATTCTGAATGATATGGAAAGTGGATTCGCTGCTATCCGAGAACGGGAAGGAAAGATTTTACTGGACATGAATGCGATTGAGAAAGGTCCGAAAAGCAAGAAAATACAGATGGCTGCAGATATGCAGATGATACAGGAACTGATTGAGATGAACCGACAAAAAATCGACTCTCTTGAAAATTCGCTAAACCAAAATAAACAAAGCAACCGATCGCTTCGCGCATCGCTCGACCGCATGAAAAAGGAAGTGGAAGAGAAAACTGCTTTGATCGCATCTCTTCAGGCGGATCTGGAGCAGAAAAATATCCGTATCGGAGAACTTGTCGCTTCGGTAGATGAACTCAACACAACTGTCGGCGGATTGAGTGAAGAGAATGCCACACAGCAGGCTACCATTCGCCAGCAGGATGAAGACATGAACCGCGTTTGGTATTGTATCGCCACAGACAAAGAGCTTAAGGCAGCCAATATCGTTACTAAAAAGAACATCTTCCGTTCAAAACAGGTAATGAAAAAAGATTTCGATAAAAACAGCTTCACAGCTATGGACCTCAGACATACCCTATCGTTTGATCTGGACGCTAAAGATGCCAAACTTTTGTCGAATCACCCTGAAGGAAGCTATGCGATCAAAGAAACAGAAAACAAAAAAATGACACTGACCATTAACGATCCGGTTGCATTCTGGAGTCTGACGAAATACATGGTGATGAGTGTAGATAAATAATACCCTTAATCAGGAATGAGTAAATAAGCGTTGATAAACTGAGGTTTTTAGATTTGTTTTTCTGAGTAATCTCTCCTGTGCGGATATCCGCCGGGAGAGATTTTCTTTTACTGATAAAAATGAAGTATCTTTATAGCGATAAAACAATATTATGGTGCATCGTATTTTAATTGTGGAAGATGATCCGGCTTTTGCACTTATGCTTCGCAAATGGCTGGAAAAGAATAATTTCGAACCGACAATCAGCACAAATATTGCACGTGCTAAAAAGGAGATCGAAACGCATTCGTTCAGTCTGATTCTTTCAGACCTCCGCCTTCCCGACGGAGAAGGGAGCTCCCTGCCCGAATGGTTGAAAAGTCAGCAGAAATCAATTCCCATCATTCTGCTTACGGGTTATGCCGATATTCAGAGTGCTGTGACAGCAATTAAAAACGGCGCTTTCGATTACCTCGAAAAGCCGGTCAATCCCTCTTTACTGAAGCAAAAGATCGAACAGGCTTTGAGTATGCAGCGCGATTCTGTTACCAATACACCCGGCCCAGATTCTAAAAATCCGGTTAAAACTCAAACAAACAAACCATTAAAGGAGAACCCCGAATCAAGAGAAAACATCGAAGGGGATAGTCCGGCCGTCAAACTGATGTATCAACACATCCGGATGGTTGCACCGACTCGTATGTCGGTGATGATACTCGGTGAGAGCGGAACAGGGAAGGAGTATGCTGCCCGGCTGATTCATGAACACAGCGATCGTCGTGGAAAACCCTTTATCGCCGTAGACTGTGGAAGTCTGGGCAAAGAACTGGCTCCGAGCGA
>JBOFCW010000113.1:0-7213 GCA_051646395.1 Bacteroidales bacterium | reverse complement strand
AAATTGTGCAGAATAAAGGCTATTGATAGCAGAATAGTTAAAAATAAAATATATACAGATGAAAATAAATTATTTGAGAAAGGTTTTGATGGGGTCGGTAGGGATACTGGCAACTCTTGCAGCATGCAGCAACAGTGGGAATAACAATGAAGGGCCGGAAGTACCTCCGGTAGAGACAGGGAAAGATGTCACTTTGTATGTTACGACAACCACCCGGAGCAAAGATCTCTCAAAAGAAGGAGTGAATTTTAGTTCCAAAGATAATCTATCCCCAACCACCATCACGTTGCAACCCGAAGTTCGATACCAGGAAATGGACGGATTCGGTGCCGCGATAACCGGTTCTACCTGTTTTAACCTGTTGCAGATGGCAGACAGCGACCGGTCTAAATTCCTGACGGAAACATTCGCCGATACCAATGGTTTGGGATTCAGTTATGTGCGTATCGCAATCGGATGTTCGGATTTCTCCTTGAGCGAATATACCTGTTGCGATCAGAAAGGGATCGAGAATTTCGCCCTTCAATCAGAAGAGAAAGAATTCATCATTCCGGTAATGAAGGAGATCCTTGCCATCAATCCGAAGGTGAAAGTGATTGCGGCTCCGTGGACTTCTCCGAAGTGGATGAAAGTGAAAAGCCTGAGTAATCCGATTCCGTTCGATTCATGGACAAGTGGTCAGCTTAACCCCGTCTATTATCAGGATTATGCCACTTATTTCGTGAAATGGATTCAGGCGTTCGAAAAAGAAGGAATCGACATCTACGGGGTCACTCCTCAAAACGAACCATTGAACCATGGTAACTCCGCTTCTTTGTATATGGGTTGGGAGGAACAGCGCGACTTTATCAAACAGGCGCTTGGTCCGAAATTCAGAGAGGCAGGTGTGAAAACAAAAATCTACGCCTTCGACCATAACTACAACTACGATAACCTTTCCGACCAGCAGGGATATCCGACTAAAATCTATGCCGATGCCGGGGCATCGCAGTATCTGGCCGGTGCCGCTTATCATAACTACGGAGGTAATAAGGATGAGTTGAAAAGCATACAGGCAGCCAATCCGGAAAAGGAACTCGTGTTTACCGAAACGTCAATCGGCACGTGGAACAGCGGGCGTGATTTGTCAAAACGTTTGCTCGACGACATGGAACAGGTTGCTATCGGAACCGTGAATAACTGGTGCAGAGGTGTGATCGTGTGGAACCTGATGCTTGATAACGAGCGTGGCCCGAACCGTCCCGGCGGTTGTGAGACTTGCTATGGAGCGGTAGATATCAATCCTGATTTCAAAACGATTACCCGCAATTCTCATTATTACATCATTGGTCATTTGTCGTCTGTCGTAAAACCAGGTGCGACGCGCATCGGAACAAAAGGCTATACGGCGAATGGAATCAACTACAGCGCCTTTGAAAATACCGATGGTACATATGCAGTCGTATTGTCAAACAATACTTCGGAAGCGAAAAAGATTACGCTGAGTGACGGGAACCGTCATTTTGCTTACGAGGTGCCGTCTAAATCGGTGGTGTCTTATCGTTGGGATAAATAACATTCTTAATTTGATTCGTAATTATCATGAAAACTCTGAAATATTATTTTCTGGCTCTTTCAGGGCTGACACTGGCGAATGCCTGTAATGATGATATTCCCGCTCCGGGTAATCCGGTGATGGATTTCAAAACAGAAATCAGCGATGCTTATTTTGGCGATAGTCTGCCATTTATCATCAATGCGTCGGATATCGACGTTCCCCTTTCTACGCTGAAGGCACAATTGTTTTTCGGAGAGGAGATGGTTTCCGAAACGGTTATCCGTACAAAAGTAAGCGGAGAGGACTATTCGGGTAAGATTTATATTCCATACCATGCCGGCATTCCGAACGGAACGGCAACTTTAAAATATGTATTGCAGAATATCCATTTCACCATTACCGAAAAAGAACAGGACCTTCGTGTAAGTCGTCCCCATTTTCCATATCTGACGCTCGTGACGAAAGAAAAGGAATATCGGATGGACCCGGTGAAAGATTATCTCTACAGCGTAACCAAAACATTTCCGTCACAATTAAAGGGACATATAAAATCGCCGAAATTCGGAGATAACGGTAACGAACTGACATTCGGCTGGAGCGGCGGTCAGATTGTGGAAAATGAAACAGCAGAAATACCTTTCTCAAATTCGAAAGCGGGCAAATATTCGATCTCTTTCGATGCCCATTCTTATGAGGCTTCGCCATTTGTGAAGTTCCTCATTAATGGCAACGAAATGGAAATGCTCGACGATGTAAATTATATGGTACGGCTTGATCTTCAACAAGGGCAAGCGATAACCGTTTCCGGCATTCCTTCGTTTGACGAATGGTGGATCGATACAGACTTCATGGAGAAACAGGCTGATGGATCGTTCAAATTTATGCCTGTTTCAGGAGAATACCGGTTGATTGCCAATTCCGTGAATAAGTATTTTGTTGTCGAGGCGATGAAAGGTAATGAGCCTGCTTCGCTGAATGCCGACGGTTCGGGTGCGATGTGGATTATCGGTAATGGAATCGGGAAACCATCGGTTAGTGCCAATGAAGTCGGATGGAATACGGATAAGGCATTGTGTATGGCGCAGGTAGCTCCTGGTAAATACCAGATCACTGCCGTTGCAGGAAAACAGATTTCGGCCACCGGAATCGACTTTAAATTCTTCCATCAGAAAGGATGGGGAGGTGAGTTTTCGCATGAGACGCTGACGACAAAAAGCGAGATCATTCTGATCGGAAGCGGTAAGGATGACGGCGGCAACGGAGTGGACAAAGGAAATCTGGCGATCGCGCCGGGCAAGGAACTGACGCCCGGTTACTATTACCGGTTTACGGTGGATGTGACGGCGGGAATCGAAAAGGGTATTCTTACGGTTGAAAAACTCGGCGAAGAACCCGGAGTGACCAGAAATCCGCTTTTTAACGGCGAGCCTATGGAAAAAATCGACGACAACAACTACAAAGTAGAGCAAGTGTTCGCTCCGGGCGATGAGCTTTCCTTTGGTGGTGATATCAATCTGAGCGACTGGTGGATCGATCCGGATTATTTTGTTCTGAATCAGAATAAACTGCAATTTGTTCCAATGGGCGGCAAATTCCGTATAACTGCAGATTATGCGAACAAAAATATTCAGGTAGACGCAATGAACGGCGAATCGCTGGCCTCTCTGCAACCTGATGGAAGCGGGGCGATCTGGATTCTTGGTAACGGGATAGGTAAACCTTCTTATACAAATGCACCAGGGTGGTCTGGAAACCGCGGGTTGTGTATGACACAGGTTTCTCCGGGTATCTATTGTGTCACTGTTGAACCGGGCGTACAGATGGCGACCACTGGTCTTGATTTCAAATTCTTTCATCAGCGTGGTTGGGGCGGCGAGTTTGGTTCTGCTACCCTTTCTTCAGAAAGTGATTTGATTAAGATAACTGATAGCGGCAACATCAATTTCATCGATGGCGCTACTCTTGATGAAGATGCGACCTATGTAATCACTGTTGATGTTACAGCCGGAATTGATAAAGCATTGCTTAAAATATCGATAAAATAAAAAAATATATTAAGTTTAACGATTCAAAAAGATTCTTGGCAGAGGGTATATCTTCGCAAGAGCATATGCCCTCTTTTTAAGTGCTAGTACAAAGGATGAAATCGCCATAACTCACCTAAAGTTGAGGTACCCGACAAAAGGTATATATGGCGCATCTGACTTTCGTGAAAAAACAAATTATATCTAAATGAAATCGCCATAACTCACCGAAAGTTGAGATACCCAACAAAAGGTATATAAATGGCGCATCTGACTTTAATGTCAAAAAATAAATTATATACAGATGAAAAGCAAGATTTTATTATTAAGCGGCGTGTTGTTGACGACTTCTGCTTTTGCTCAGCAGAAACCGGTTTATCTCGATGAGACAAAAGCCATCGAAGAACGAGTAGAGGATGCGCTTTCGCGTATGACAGTGAAAGAAAAAGTAGCGATGATTCATGCGCAGTCAAAATTCAGTTCGCCGGGTGTTCCTCGCTTGGGGATACCTGAAAACTGGGCTACCGACGGTCCTCACGGTATCCGTGCTGAGGTACTTTGGGACGAATGGAACGGCGCGGACTGGACGAACGACTCTTGTTTCGCTTTTCCGGCGCTTACGTGTCTTGCAGCTACCTGGAATCCGGAAATGTCTGCATTATATGGTAAATCGATCGGCGAAGAAGCACGCTACCGCAACAAAAATATCCTTCTCGGGCCGGGTGTAAACATTTACCGCACACCATTGAACGGACGAAATTTCGAATACATGGGTGAAGATCCGTATCTGGCGTCGGTAATGGTGGTACCTTATATTCAGGAGGTCCAGAAAAACAATGTGGCTGCCTGCGTGAAACATTTCGCACTCAATAATCAGGAGGTGCGCCGTGATTACATCGATGTGATAGTAGACGATCGTACGCTCAACGAAATTTACCTGCCTGCCTTCAAAGCTGCGGTACACGAGGGAGGAGCCTGGGCCATCATGGGAGCCTACAATAAATACAAAGGCGAGCATGCCTGCCACAACCAGTACCTGCTCAACGATATCCTTAAAAATCAATGGCAATTCGATGGTGTAGTCGTTTCAGACTGGGGCGGTACGCACGATACAGAACAAGCGATCAAGAACGGTCTGGATATGGAGTTCGGCAGCTGGACCAATGGCTTGGACTGGGGAGCAAGCAACGCTTATGACAATTATTTCCTGGCGAATCCTTACCTGAAATTGCTGGAAGAAGGAAAAGTGACAGACAAAGAACTGAATGACAAGGTTCGTCGTATCCTTCGCCTGGTATTCCGCACCAACATGGCGGTAGAGAAAAAATATGGCTCTTTCGTAACGGAAGAACATGCGCTTGCCGGCCGGCAGATCGCACAGGAAGGGATCGTTTTGTTGCAAAACAACGGCAATCTGCTTCCGTTGAATGCACAGACTGTTAAAAACGTGGTGGTAATCGGTGAGAATGCAACGAAAATGATGACCGTAGGAGGGGGATCATCCTCTTTGAAAGCACAATATGAGATTTCGCCGTTACAGGGTATCCGTAACCGTTTGGGTAAAGACGTGAATGTGACTTATGTGGAAGGGTATGCTTCGCCGGCTGTGAAAGCGCAGGACGTGAAGAATGCCAAAGAACCGGAGAAAAAGGAAATCAATCTTGCTCAGATGCGGGCAGAAGCGGTTGCCGCAGCTAAAAACGCAGATGCGGTTATTTTTGTAGGAGGTCTGAATAAGAATAACTTTCAGGATTGTGAAGGGGATGACCGTAAAGAACTTGACTTGCCTTATGAGCAGGATGCCTTGATTTCGGACCTGGTGAAAGCGAATCCGAAAACGGTGGTTGTAATTATCAGTGGAAATGCAGTGGCAATGCCATGGGTAAAACAGGCTCCGGCTATTGTGGAAGCGTGGTATAGCGGTTCTGAAAGTGGTAATGCGCTGGCTTCTGTTCTATTCGGAGATATTAATCCATCGGGTAAGTTGCCGTTCACCTTCCCTGTAAAACTTTCGGACAACAGTGCACATGCCTTGGGTGAGTACCCCGGAAATGAAAAAGAAGTGAAATATAACGAGGGTATTTTTGTGGGTTACCGCTGGACAGACAAACAGAAAATCAAAACGTTGTTTCCGTTTGGCCACGGCTTGAGCTATACGAACTACCGATACGGAAAACCGCGCGCGGATAAAAAAGAAATGACGCAGGATGAGGAAATCACGTTCTTCGTTCCCGTTACCAATACCGGCAAATACGCGGGTGCCGAAGTGGTTCAGCTGTATATCCGTGATAAAAAATCATCTGTTCCCCGTCCGGAGAAAGAGTTGAAAGGATTCAATAAAGTCTATCTGCAACCGGGTGAGACCAAGGAGGTAGCCATCACGATCAACAAGGATGCGCTTTCTTTCTATTGCCCTGTCAAACAGCAATGGGTTGCTGAGCCGGGCGTTTTCGAGGCGGTTATCGCTGCTTCGGCCGAAGATGTTCGCTCGAAAGTGCCTTTTGAATTGAAATAACTCATCATATCCGATGACGTAAAATATACAGAGTTGGTAATACTTTATTATTAAAGAGAGCTCTGATCCGAGGGAAGTCCCGGATCAGAGCTCTCTTTAATTTTTTACTTACCTGATTCCCGAAGGAATAAATGATAATTTTCTTCGATTTAGATTGATATTGCAGTGTGTCGGTCAAAATGCGTTTCGCAGAAAGCTTGCATTCAGGTGAATAGTCGTTTGAAAAGAGAAATTAGCCTCGATGAGCCGGTTTCGCTACGGCCTTCCTCCTTTAAAATAAAATGTCCTTCCTTTAATGCTGTTATCTTTTTATTATTTTCTATGTTGTATTTGACCTTTTCAAGAAAATCCTCTCTGTTTTCAAAGCTCTTGTATAAATCATTTTTCCATTCATCGAGAGACATATTAAATAAATTATAAAAATAATTAGGATCCCAAATCTTCACTGCCTTCTCAATTTCTTTTTTTGTTTTATTCATTAGATCCACATCATTATAAAAAAGAGCTAAAGCGAGTTTAAACTCAAAATACTGAGCTAATTCGAATAAATAATGTTTATTAGCGTTTAAGATAAAGGATTTTTTAAATACACGATTCAGATCACTCAATAGAATATTCTTTTTTAGAATGGGATCGAATTGTATTTTTGCGCATGCTGCAGCCCTTTGAAATAAAAGCTTATGTCGCTCATATTCTATGGAAAAACTCCTTTTTTTTTCTGATTTCAACTCTATGTGAAAAATTGGCAAATTACGTTCTATCTTATCTATTTTCCAGAGAGGCATACCCTCCAAGATTACCCTATAAGTTCCTAAAAGGACTCTTTCTATTCTCAATCCGATTAAAATTACATCAACTTTCATATACAAAGTTGAAGGCGTATATCTTGAAAGAATTGGAAACTGTTCTTTCCATTCTTTTACAACATTATATTTATCCATTATTATTGCTTTTGTTTAATAAGCCGGGCAAAGGCATTCCGTAATTTATCATTATCCTTTTTTTATAGGAAATACGAATGTACTTCATGCGATATAATTAGCTTTTTAAGCTCACTTCAGGTAAATAGTCGTTTGAAAAGAGAGATTAGCCTCGATGAGCCGGTTTCGCTACGGCCTTCCTCCTTTAAAATAAAAT
>JBOFCW010000111.1:0-6181 GCA_051646395.1 Bacteroidales bacterium | reverse complement strand
GAAAAGATATCGTCAATCTGGTCAACGAGAACATGCGGAAAATGGGACTGATCCTTTCGGGGATAGCGTTACTGCTGCTCCTGATCTCTTTTTCGCTGATCAACAACACCGTCCGGCTGGGGATCTATTCGAAACGCTTCCTGATCCATACGATGCGTCTGGTGGGAGCGACTCCCTCTTTCATTCGCCGACCGTTCGTATGGGGGAATATCGGCAACGGTATCATCGCCTCGGTATTGGCGATGGGCATGATTACCGGCTCGCTTTACCTGATCGGGCGCGAATATGCCGGATTTTATCTTCTGATGAGCATGGAGTTGTTACTGATCGTGTTCGGCATCGTACTCGGGCTGGGCATATTGATCACGGCGATCGCCTCGTTTTTCGCAACCAACCGGTATATCCGAATGCGTGCAGACGATATGTATCTGGTTTGATCCGTAGTAAAAAATTTAATACACAGAGATATGGAAAAAAAGAATTTCGCTTTGGGCAAAAGAAATTTCATCGTGATGGGAATCGCTTTTGCTTTGGTTTTGATCGGTTTTGCGATGATGACCGGAAGCAGCTCAACCATGGAAACGTTCGATCCGTCGATTTTTAGTTTCCGCCGCGTCGTAGCAGGTCCGAATTTATGTTTCTTCGGTTATATCCTGATGATTGCCGGAATTTTGATTAAAGACAAAAAGAAGGACACGGAAGAATGAATTGGTTAGACGCGTTGATCATGGGATTGGTGCAGGGCCTTTCGGAATACCTGCCCATCAGTAGCAGCGGCCATCTGGAGATCGCAAGTGCTGTTTTAGGAGTGCAAAGTGAAGAGAATCTGACATTCGCCGTGGTAGTCCATGCGGCAACCGTATTGAGTACGATCGTCGTTTTATGGAAAGAAGTGGAGATTCTGTTCAAAGGTTTTTTTCGTTTCAAATGGAATGCGGAGACGCAATACGTATCGAAGATCCTGCTTTCGATGATTCCCGTGGGAATCGTGGGCGTATTCTTCAAAAAACAGGTGGAGGCTCTTTTTGGCGACGGACTGACGGTAGTGGGAATCTGCCTGATGGTAACAGCCGCATTGCTTGCTTTCGCCTATTATGCCAAACCTCGTCTGAAAGAGGAGATCTCCTATAAGGATGCCTTTATCATCGGACTGGCGCAGGCGGTAGCCGTTTTGCCGGGATTATCACGATCCGGTTCGACAATCGCAACGGGAATATTATTGGGAGATAAAAAAGAACAGGTAGCGAAATTTTCGTTCCTGATGGTTATCATCCCTATTTTGGGTGAAGCGTTCCTGGACTTGCTGGGTAGCCTGAAAGAGGCTCCGGGTGTTGATACCGGCATCGCCACCTCTTCATTGATTATTGGATTTTTAGCAGCGTTCGTATCGGGCACGCTGGCATGCAAATGGATGCTCAAACTGGTAAAAAACGGCAAACTGATCTATTTCGCGATCTATTGTGCCGTGGTAGGAGCATTTGCTTTGATCTGGTCGCTGAGCTAAAAACAACTTTTTAATATGGATTTTGTAGAAGGAGAAGTTTTATATTTCAACAAACCGCTCCACTGGACTTCCTTTTATCTGGTAAAACAGATCCGGAACCGGTTGAGCCGACGATTGAAATTAAAGAAATTTAAAGTAGGACATGCGGGAACGCTTGATCCGCTCGCATCGGGTGTGATGATTATCTGTACGGGGAAGGCGACCAAAATGATCGAGAGCTTCCAGTATCAGACCAAAGAGTATGTTGCGACCCTCAGACTGGGAGAAACGACCCCGTCGTTCGATCAGGAAACAGAGGTGGACAAGACCTACGAAACAGCACACATCGACCGCAATCTGGTAGAAGATACCCTGAAAAAATTCGTGGGTAGCATCTGGCAGGTACCACCTGTTTATTCTGCCGTGAAAGTGGACGGAAAGCGCGCCTACGAGCTTGCACGCAAGGGTGAAGAGGTTGAACTAAAGGCAAAAGAGCTTGTTATAGATGAGATAGAGCTACTTAGTTATGACCTTCCGGAAATCACGATTCGCGTGGTTTGTAGCAAGGGTACGTATATCCGTGCTTTGGCGCGGGATATCGGACAAGCGCTGAACAGCGGTGCTCACCTGAGCGGACTGATCAGAACACGTATCGGAGAGGTTACCCTGCAGAATTGCATGAATGCCGATCAGATCGATGCATTCCTCGATCAGCATCTGCCGAAAGCGGATACGGATCAGGATGCGGAAACAAAAAAAAATTAATTTATCCACTTATAGAAGGTAAGAATATGAAATTGTCGCAATTCAAATTTAAATTGCCAGAGGAGCTGATCGCACTCCACCCGGCCAAAAACCGTGATGAATCACGCTTAATGGTGATCCATCGCCAGACGGGAGAGATTGAGCACCGCGTATTCAAGGATGTTATCGAGTATTTCGATGATAAGGATATATTCGTATTCAACGATACGAAAGTATTTCCGGCTCGTCTTTATGGGAATAAAGAAAAAACAGGAGCTAAGATTGAGGTTTTCCTACTTCGCGAATTGAATGAGGAACACCGCCTGTGGGATGTTTTGGTAGATCCTGCCCGTAAGATCCGTATCGGTAACAAGCTTTATTTCGGAGATGACGATTCGATGGTTGCCGAGGTAATCGACAATACGACGTCGCGCGGACGTACGTTGCGTTTCCTTTTCGACGGAAGCCACGAAGAGTTCAAAAAAGCACTTTTCGCTTTGGGTGAAACACCGATTCCGCCGTATATGAAAGAGAAAAGAGATGCGGAAGCTGACGACGAAGACCGTTATCAAAACATCTTCGCTAAAAATGAGGGTGCTGTGGTTGCGCCGGCTGCCGGTTTGCACTTTAGCCGCGAGTTGCTGAAAAGAATGGAAATCAAAGGGATCGAATACGGATTCCTGACTCTGCACTCCGGTTTGGGTAACTTCCGCGAGATCGATGTAGAAGATTTGACGAAACACAAAATGGATTCGGAACAGATGTATGTTGGTCCGGAAGTAGTGAGCCAGGTTAACGAAGCCAAAGACCGTAAAAGCAAGATTTGTGCGGTGGGTACCTCGGTGATGCGCGCCATGGAGAGTACGGTAAGTACAGACGGACATCTGAAACCATATTCGGGATGGACAAACAAATTCATCTTCCCTCCATACGAATTCTCCGTAGCGGATGCGATGGTAACGAATTTCCACACGCCGATGTCGACGATGTTGATGATGGCTGCCGCATTCGGCGATTATGATCTGATTATGAAAGCGTATGAAATCGCAATCAAAGAAGGTTATAAGTTCGGAGCTTATGGTGATGCCATGCTGATTATCTGATCATTAAACAACTAAAAATGACACATACCGTTTATCTGAGTCTGGGATCGAATCTGGGAAATAAAGAGGAAAACCTGACGCGGGCGGTACAGATACTGAAAGAGCGGGCCGGGAAGGTATTCTCCCGGTCCGCTTTTTATTATTCTGAACCGTGGGGATTCGAATCCGATAATAATTTCGTAAATATCTGCATCGGATTGCATACGATGCTGGCAGCCGGAGATTTACTCCTATTAACCCAACAAATCGAAAAAGAGATCGGCCGCATGAAGAAAAGCAACGGGTCTTACGCGGATCGGCTCATCGACATCGACCTGCTGCTGTTTGACAATGAAATAATTCAGGAAGAAGCACTTACGATTCCTCACCCGCTCATGCAGGATCGTGAATTCGTGCTCGTACCGCTCAATGAGATCGCCCCTGAATATTGCCATCCGGTATTGCAAAAAAGTATATCAGAACTCACAAAACTTCTTATAAAATAAGATAGTAAGCTATTTTTATCTATTTTTGCGGCGTATTAAAGAATGTGGACGGATTTGGCCGCTTGCAACCACTTAAAAAAATGCTAAAGTTCAGGTATCGCTGATACCTCTTCTGCTTTTTAGCCAAACCCACCCTTTTTCTTCCAATACGTTTAATCATAACTTACAATTATTTTTTAAACTTCCTATTGGTATGAATTATCTATTCACCTCAGAATCGGTGTCGGAAGGACACCCGGATAAAGTAGCCGATCAAATTTCGGATGCTTTGCTTGACGAGTTCCTGGCACAGGACGAAGACTCGAAAGTAGCTTGCGAAACGCTGGTGACAACCGGACAGGTTGTACTGGCCGGTGAAGTAAAATCAAACGCATACGTCGATTTGATGGAAACAGCACGTCGCGTAATCAACAAAATCGGATATACGAAAAGCGAATATAAATTCGACGGCGACGCTTGTGGCGTATTCTCTGCAATCCACGAACAATCGGCTGATATCAACCGTGGTGTGGAACGTGAAGATCCTTACGAACAGGGTGCCGGCGACCAGGGGATGATGTTCGGTTACGCATCCAACGAAACCGACAACTTCATGCCGCTTCCGTTATATATCTCTCACCTTTTGCTTGAAGAGCTTGCCGAAATCCGCCGCGAAGGAAAAGAAATGACTTACCTGCGTCCGGATTCGAAGTCTCAGGTTACTGTTGAATACAACAAGGAGAACCAACCGGTTCGCGTTCATACGATCGTTGTTTCAACACAGCACGATGATTTCGTAAAACCTGCCGACTCGACAGTCGAAGCACAAGATAAAGCAGACCGTCAGATGCTGGACAAGATCCGCGAAGATGTACAGGCTATCTTGTTGCCGCGTGTAAAAGCACTTCTTCCGGAACGTGTACAAGCATTATTCGACGACTTCATGATTCTTCACGTGAACCCGACCGGCAAATTCGTTATCGGTGGTCCTCACGGAGATACTGGTCTGACAGGCCGTAAAATCATCGTAGATACTTACGGTGGTAAAGGTGCTCACGGTGGTGGTGCTTTCTCAGGAAAAGATCCGAGCAAGGTTGACCGTTCGGCTGCCTATGCAGCCCGTCATATTGCTAAAAACCTTGTTGCTGCCGGTGTTACAGACGAAGTATTGGTACAGGTGGCCTATGCGATCGGTGTTGCTGCTCCGGTAAGCTTGTTTATCGAAACATACGGAAAAGCGAAAGTGAATCTTTCTGATTCTGAAATCGCAGCCAAAGTAAACGAGATTTTCGACATGCGTCCGAAAGCGATCGAAGAGCGTCTTAAACTACGTAACCCGATTTATCAGGAAACTGCGTCATACGGTCATATGGGACGTACTCCGCGTACTGTTACCAAAACGTTTACCTCAAAATACCTTCAGGTTCCTATCGTGAAAGAAGTTGAACTTTTCACTTGGGAAAAACTGGATTATGTAGATCAGATCAAACAGGCTTTCGGGCTTTGATCAAACCATATTTATCCGTTAACTTAACTGTTAATGATTAGATTAAGCAGGCGCCGGACGGTCAACGTTTCCGGCGCCTCTTTTTTGTTTTACCGAATTTTCCATAAACCGGATTTTATCTCTAAGTTTGTATCAGTGCTGATTCAGTCAGTCTTAAATAGCATATCCGGTATCCGGATGTGAATAATAAAATTATATCTAAATGAGATCGTTATTTCCTTTTCTTCTGATTTGTATTGCCTGTTTCTTCGGATGTAAGAAAAATAAAGAAGTACGTGAAATTCCTCCGTTTGTGCTGACCGGAACCATCCATGCAGCCGATACGACACGGTTGCTGGCCGTAATCCAAACGGGTACCTCCGCATTCTTTACGGATACGGTCAGGCTCAATAATGGAGCATTCGAACTCAAACATCCGGCCGATTCAATGGTACGGATCAACCTGCTGACTCCCCAAAAAACCTTCTCCGTTTATATGGAGGGAGGCGATACGCTTCAGCTTCGCATCCAAAATGACTCGATGGAGATTGTAGGAAAGGTAAAACCGTTTGCCTTGTGGTCGATCGAGAATTACCTTGCCGGTACGAAAGATTCGATCGGTCATTATCCGGTTATTATCCGTAATGAGATCAGTAAGTATAACGAGAGTGCTAAAAAGATTCGTTTGAATGAAAAAATACCGTACGCCCTTTTTCGCGACAGCAAGGGAAATAACTTCACGACGCTCGAATCAAAAGGAAACTACCGCCTGATCACGTGTTGGGCAAGCTGGGATAGCACTTCGATGGTACAAATAAAAGAGGTAGCTCGAATCGCCCGTAAAATGGAAAGCAAAGCGATCGAATTCATCAACATTTCGTTCGACATAAACGATTCCATC
>JBOFCW010000093.1:0-8647 GCA_051646395.1 Bacteroidales bacterium | reverse complement strand
CCGAAGATTACGGAGCTCCGTATTTTGCTCCGGTACAGGGAAAAGACAATACGTGGGCACTGGGAACACAATATTGGGCACGACGTCCGCATAAACCGGGGTATCGTGCTAGATACGCGATCCTGCTCGATATGGTGGGCGCGAAGGATGCCACTTTTTTAAAAGAAGGATTTTCAAACCATTATGCTCCGAATATCGTTGATAAAGTATGGAATACTGCCCGGGAGCTGGGTTATGGTAAATATTTTGTCAATGAAACCGGCGGGTATATCAACGACGACCATTATTACGTGAATACGATGGCCCGGATTCCCGCGATTGACATTATTCAGCTTGATCCTGAGTCGGAAACAGGCTTCTTTCCTTATTGGCATACGCTGGGTGATACGATGGATAAGATTGATCCTGCAACACTGAAGGCGGTCGGGAGTACAGTCACTCACATAATATATAATGATTAATTAATACAATAATGACAATTAACGAAACGCAAGACAATATTATTGAAGATTTCGCTTCATTTGATGACTGGATGGACAAATATGCCATGCTGATTGATTTGGGAAATTCGCTTCAGCCATTGGATGAAAAATATAAAACACAAGATAACCTGATCGAAGGATGCCAGAGCCGGGTTTGGTTGCAGGCCGACTATCAGGATGGGAAAATTATTTTTCATGCCGAAAGTGATGCGGTAATCGTAAAAGGGATTGTGGCCTTGTTGATTCAGGTGATGAGTAACCACACGCCGGATGAGATTCTGAATGCAGATCTTTATTTCATCGATAAGATCGGATTGAAAGAGCATTTGTCTCCGACACGTTCCAACGGCCTCCTCTCGATGGTGAAGCAGATGCGTTTGTATGCAATGGCTTTTAAAGCAAAAGGAAACTAAGAACAAAGATTGATGTTTTCATTTGCAAGAATATATTCTGTTATAGCTGTACTTCTTCTAAGTACAGCTATTTTTTCGCAAACGGTTTGCGTAGACTCGTTGATGCTTTCTTCAACTAAAAGTGTGGTTACTAATGAAAACCATCTGATTAAGCATCATTGGCTTGAGAATTTTACAACCTCGCGTTTCTACCAGATTACCCATGCCGCTGTTCCGCTGGCTGTTACTTCTTTGATCGTTAAACGGCGCGACGACCGCTACCGGAGTATGCGTAATGATTATGTGCCCCGCTTCGATTTCGGATACGATGATTATTTGCAATATTCTCCGGGCGCTTTGGTTTTAGGTCTTAAACTGGCTGGCGTTGAAGGTCGTAGTTCATGGGCAAGGATGGGCGTTTCTGATGCTTTTTCTATTGCCCTTTGTACCGGATTGGTGAATTCGATCAAATATTCGACCAAAGTAATGCGCCCTGACGGATCAACCCGTAATTCTTTTCCTTCCGGACACACGGCGGTGGCCTTTATGACGGCCACGATGTTACATAAAGAATACGGGATGACTCGTAGTCCCTGGTACAGTATCGGAGGGTATTCGCTGGCATTGGCAACCGGTATTTCCCGACAATTGAATAACCGGCATTGGGTCAGTGATGTCATGATG
Organism: Bacteroidales bacterium; assembly: GCA_051646395.1. Lineage (GTDB taxonomy): Bacteria > Bacteroidota > Bacteroidia > Bacteroidales > JAUNSR01 > JAUNSR01. The sequence goes on along the minus strand of JBOFCW010000093.1, from coordinate 7,089 downwards.
GGTGCCGCAATCGGTATTTTCTCCACCGAATTGGGTTATTTCCTGGCCGATCTGATATTTAAAGACAGAGGGATTGTACGCAAAGACAAGGATTACAGACTCTATGATGTAAATCATAATCCTTCGTTTCTAGGTGTTTATATGGGAGTGAATTTTCTGATGGACAAACGGCGTTCGAATGGAGATCATATCATTGAGCAGGCGGAAGGGAATACGGCAGCTATTGAGGGTGCCTGGTTTTTCAATCGTAACTGGGGCATCGGTAGCCGATTCGGAGTTACTGGCGTGCGTCTGCGAGTGGATGATCATCTGGTGGACGAATCAATGAATATCCTTTCCTGGATGGGGGGTGCTTATTATTCCTATCCCTTATCTCAATACTGGGCATTAGGGGTCAATCTGTTGGGCGGTTATGCCCATATTCCGGATTACGACGAAGAGTTTGTCGTGGAGCGTTATTCCGGACGATTCACCTGGAGTTCGGGTTTTTCGGTAACCTATCATCCGTACAAACACCTCGGACTTAGGGGGTATCTGAATTACCATAACATTGCTAAAACCAATGGGGTCAGCTTACTGGGTTACCATATGCTGATGCTCGGAGGATCGGTGAATGTGATGTTTTGATTAATAATATATAAGACACTATAACAAGAACCCCGAAAGAATCCTTACGGAACTTTCGGGGTTCTCTATTTTTTTGTTGAATATCAGAACAACGATAGTTGTGCATCCTCTTTCAGTAAGCGGAAAGACAGCCGGTGAAATTCACACGGGCCATTCGCTGCGATGGCTTTCCGGTGTGCTGCCGAAGGATATCCCTTGTTCTTGTCCCATCCGTATACCGGGTATTTTTGATGTATCTCCATCATGAAATCATCTCGATATGTCTTGGCCAGAACAGAAGCTGCTGCAATGGATAACATTTTCTCATCTCCTTTAACGACCGTCGTATGTGGTATTTCGCCATAGACCTTAAATCGGTTGCCGTCGATCAAAAGGTGTTCGGGGGTTATCTTTAATCCGCCGATTGCCCGGTGCATCGCCAAAAATGAGGCCTGTAGTATATTGATTTCATCGATCTCCTTTTCGTTAACGATACCCACGGCCCAGGCAAGAGCTTTTTCCTCGATAAGAGGACGTAGCATGTACCGTTGTTTTTCGGTCAGCTTTTTCGAGTCGTTGAGCTGTTCACATTCGAAGTCTTCGGGAAGAATCACTGCCGCTGCGAAAACCGGTCCTGCCAGACATCCTCTTCCGGCTTCGTCGCATCCGGCCTCGATTAAACCTTTGTGTAAATAGGGTAAAAGCATAATCAGATAAAACGAATTTCAAGATTCAACTTTATCAGCCATTGTCCGTTTTCTTTTTCAATCACGCCGAATTTGTTCTTGTCTTCGTTAGGAAGACTTAGGCGGGTATTGGCGAAAAGAAATTTCTCAAACTCCTCTTTTTCATTCGGATCGTATCCGAGCAAATCTCCTTTTTTATCCACGAAAAGCTGATAATGGTTATTCCCGTTTCCTCTCCATGTTTTTGTAGGCTTTAGCCCGCAAGCGGCAGCATACAGAAACTGTCTGACCTTGTATTCGTAGACGCGGCTTTTCTGTATCATTTCATCTTTTACCTTGAAAAGATTGATCTGGTTTAACTCTTCGGTCAGCTCTTTGATTGTCATTTTCTCAGTCGTGTAAAACAGACGAACCATTTCCGAAAGCAGTTTCGGCAGCTGCATGTCTATCAACTGCAATGCGTTGAGAAAAAACTTCCCTTCGGTAGATGTGTATTTTAACTTTCCTCCTAATCGGAATATTTCTTCAAGACGCAGAAGAGAACCGGTTTCATTGTCTCCGATTCCGTTGATCTTGTTGGATTCCGGGTTTGAGAATTTTACCTGTGTAATATCGTATTTGAAGTTGGAAGCCCGATTGGCAGCAACCAGATAAAGTTTATCCTGCAACGAACGGATCCGGATTTTGTGGAATACCTGGATGTCGTTTCGTGCATCGTAAAACAATGCACGGAAATCTTCTCCTTCTTCTGATGCTGAGTTGAAATCGAATACCCCCATCTCCTCAAGTAGCGTTTCTGCTTCTTCGCATTCGAAAGAATCATTTTTGCCCCCGAGCAGATTTTGCAACAAACCGGCTATTTCAGTAAAACGGGAACGAGGAATCGTCATTTCCGTTGTAGTCTCGGTTTCACTTTCATCGATTACGGAACGAACAATTTTCCAGTTGTTCTCGTCAACCGGTGTCAGCATCAGCTTGCCGTCGGGAAGTATGCGCTCGATTCTTTTTAGCACGAGAATGCTGTCGGGTTTTGCTTCAATCCGGCGGTTTCCTTCTGCTATAGTCTGCTTATCCATTAAGCTGAACAAAGCATATATTTTGCTCCATTCCTGTTTATTTCCTGTCAGATACATATTAATTCAGTTATCAGTCTTCAAAGATAATACATAATTAAATCAACCGGTGCCTGAAAGGGTGTAAGGAGTTCTTTGTTTTAATGTAAAAGTTAAATATTAGCATGTTTTTCCATTAAATACATGTATATTAGGTATATAACTGTTTTTAAAGATTAATTTTGTTGATATTTAATCACGTCTTGGGTTCTTGACGAACTGCTGTGTCAACAAATATCATACATTATGCAATTTTATCAATCATTCAAACGACTCCTTCCGTTAGGGTTTGTTTCTTTTTGGATGTTCACTTCCTGTATCAACTCGGATTACGATTTATCGAAAGGTGTCAACAAGGATATGCAGGTTGGTGCAGGCGGGATCTCACTGCCAGTCGGTACCACGGAGCCAATCATGCTGAGTCAGTTGATAGGAGAATCCGATCTTATCGTGCTCGAAGATGGTTATTATTCGGTCAGAAAACCCGGAGAGGTTTCTCAAACGAAAGTTGATATTTCTCCCGTTAGTTTCAAATCGAATCTTTTTCCGGTACAACCGGTGCTGGTTGACTTTTCAATAAAGAAAATTGATGATTTGGAAATTTCGGACTTTCAGGAACGGATTTCACTGAAATCTTCTGACATTACGATGGACAAACTGCATTTTGAGCCACTCAGACTGGATAAAACGATGAAGGGTGCGGCGCTTCCTTCGGGGCCTTCCACTCCTGTTGCAGGAGAAAGGATATCGGGATCTGTTCAAACTGATTGTCGTTTTAATTTTACATTGCCGCAGGAAATCGACCGGATGAGTCGTATTTATTTCGGTAATTCGGAAAAAGGGCAGTTGATGACGCTTCGCATAGATATCTCTTCTGTGCTTTCAGCAATGAAACCGACTGCTTTTTCTCACACGCTATCTTCTCTTGAATTGCTTTTTCCTGATGAATTTGTTTTGGCTCCTGCACCGGACAGGCTTTTTTCACCTGAAATGAAGATATCGGGTAATAGGTTGATTATCAAAGATGCACTCCTTTCGGCTACGGAAGGCCTGATTCAGATCGGTTTTTATGTAAACTCATTTAAATCGGATCTGTCCGGACTGAATTTCGACTTCAACGGTAAGGTCGATTGTAATTTCGATTACGTATTTTCAGGCGAAACGGTAGATAATCCCACGACACCCCGGGTTCACATATACATGGAGGAGCAACTGGTATTACAAGATGCGGATATCCGAACCTCCGAAATCCCTTTTACATATCCTCAGGCTCATCTGCAAATTCAGGGACAGCTGACGGAGCTGGGTGATATTCGAAAAATCAAGAAGGTTTTTTTCAAAAATACCTCTTTGGGGCTTACGGTTTCGGATCCCCGTCTTCCCTTCCCGGTTTCAGGTGGAAAATTCATTCATTTCGATCTGCCGCCTATGTTCGAATATGATTTTTCAGATTTGCCGGCAGGATTTCAAATTGAAGGAACCCGTTTATTGATTCCGTCCGACCAGCTATTCGGACTGAATTTGGATCTCAGGCTGATAAGTGCCGATCTTTCCGCTTTTCCGGTATCGAATCAGTCTCTTTCGTTTTCTGACGATATTGCCTGTGCGGGAGGCGAGCTTTTTTTTCAGGGTGCGGAAGCGCGTTTGAGCGAGCTCGACCATTTGACTTCTATCCGAGTGGATTGGGGACTAAAAGGGGGGATGCTTTCTGTTGGTGATGCCGAAGTGGAAACGGATGTGGTAGAAACGATTATTGAAACCGATGGTGAGATAAAGGTCGACGAGGTAGTTCCTGATGAGCTCAAGTTGTTGCATCAATTATATCCACAGAAAAACAAGGCTCCGAATATCCGTATTCACCTTGATATGGAGGGAGATTTTCCGTCGGGCGTAGAGTGGCTGACACTTGAAAATGTTCAGGTGCATTTTCCTGAATTTATTCTGTTTGATGATGAACGGGTTGTCGGTCAGGTATTGACGCTCAACGGTCGCTTTCACGTGAGCCAGGGATATGATGCGGTTTTACAGATTGCCGGAATGGACTTTCTGTCTTATACATCGGGCAATGGGCTTGAACCGGTTACGGTGAACGGAGAAAAAAGAATTCGTATTACAGAAAACAACCGAATTACCGTTTCCGGTAAAGTGAAGTGCGACGGAGTCTCTTTGAATATGAACGATTTGAAAAATATTCAGGTGAAACCGGTCGTTACGATGGATGAGTTTCCGCTGGGTGTGATGCGCGGAGTTTTAACACCCGAAATCGGTATGATGGGCGAGAATGTGAGCTTTGATCTGGGTGAAGAATTAGCATTTCTGAAGGACGATGCAGTGATGAACCTGTCGAATCCGCAGTTTTTTCTGAAGGTTGCCAATACGATGGGGGTGCCTTTGGACGTAACAATGGATATGATTGCTTATGACAAAGAGGGAGCTGTTGTCGAAGGTTCGCGGATTTCGCAGATTGCATTCAAACTCGACGGAGCAGAGGTAAACGGAGAAGAGACTTTTACGAAGGTTCTCGTTTCGCGTTTGCCTTTGCAGAAGGAGGGATTTCAGAACGTTGTTGTTCCGGATTTGTCGAACCTGTTTACGGTTTTGCCCGAATCGATCGATATTGAAATGAATGCCTGCGCAGACGAAGCGAGTGTTCATGAGATTGATTTGAGTCTCGAATCGGATAAATATGTTACGGGTGATTATGAAGTGGTGATTCCGCTTCGCTTTGAATCGCTTTCGCTCAATTATGTCGAATCCATCGACGGGCTCAAAGAGACTTTCAGAAAGATCTCTGACAATCAGGAAGAATTGGTGATTGAACTGAAAACTTCGGTTCTGAACTCGATACCACTTGATTTGGAATTGAGCGTTGTAGGAAGGGATACAGAAGGAGTGATTATCGGGGGTGTGAAGTCGACCCGTGCTCCGATCCATGCGGGCGGAAGTCCGGACGATGAGCCTGTAGAGACAAAAGTCGTTTTGGAAATTACGGTTGAGAAAGGGGCGTTTCCACTTCTTGAAACGCTTGATTTGAAAATATATGGTAACGCCGGGGAAGAACAGGGAGAAGTGAGTCTTCGCGATGATCAGTATGTTCAACTCAATGATATCCGTTTGAAGGTGTTGGGTGGAATCAATATTAACTTTTGATAATTTGTAAACGAATTCTGTTATGCTTAAAATATTGCGTTTGGTCGTTTTTTCGGCCGTTCTATTCTGTGTCTGTTCGCATTCGGCTGCGCAGGAGATGAGAACGGCTTATTTCCTGAAAGGTTACAGTTACCGCCAATTTATGAATCCGGCTTTTGAATCTGAAAGAAATTTTTTCAGCATGCCCGGTTTGGGGAATATCGCTGTCGCGGGTAATGGTAACGTGGGGTTGTCTGATTTTTTGTATCGGTATGATGATCCGATGCAGGAATCGATCCTGACGACGTTTATGAATAAAAGTGTTTCTGCGGATGAATTTCTGGGGAATCTGCGGAAAAACAACAAAGTCGGGGTTCAGGCCGATATAAGCCTGTTTACCCTGGGTATCAGAGTCTGGGGCGGATTTAATACGTTTCATCTCGGTCTCCATTCACGCAGCCGTGTCAATGCGCCCTATGAGCTTTTCGATTTTATGAAGACCGGAGAGCTGGGGAGCGACGGACCAAAGTCCTACCATGTGGAAAACCTCAGGATGAATAGCCTGAACTACGTGGATATCACATGGGGACACTCCAGGGCGATCAACGAGAAACTGCGGGTCGGGGTGAATCTAAAGTTTCTGGTCGGTGCGGCCAATGTGGAGACCCGGTTCAGGGATATGCGGATCACGATGGGCGAAGAGGAATGGCTGATCGAGGCCAATGGCTACCTGAATGCGTCGGTCAAAGGAGCTTATTTTACGAGCAAAGAATCGGGCGAAATCAATAAGATGAAAGTCAGTTCGCCGGGTATCGGTGGGTATGGTGCCGCAATCGACCTGGGTGCCACTTATAATCTGATACCTGGCCTGACGCTTTCTGCGTCGGTAATCGATCTCGGCTTTATTCACTGGCAGCACACGCTCAGAGGGGCTACGTCGAATGATCCTTATTCTTTCAAGGGTTTTGAGATGATCGGTGTGGGTAGTGAAAGTGAGTTCGATCCGATCGAAGATCAGATCGATCAGATCGGAGACGATCTGAAAGAACTGATCAAACTATACGATCACGGAACGACCAACAGCACGACCGGGCTTACGGCAACCGTTTCTGTGGGTGCCGAATATGAGCTGCCCGCTTACCGGAAGCTTTCGTTCGGGCTATTGTCAACCACCTATATTCACCGCCCTTATACCCGAACCGAATTTCGGGGTTCGGTGAATGTGGCTCCGTTACATTGGTTCGAGGCTTCTGCTTCGGGTGTGGTTTCTGATTACGGAGCCGGTTTCGGTTTCCTATTGAACTTTCATCCGAAAGGATTCGGCTTTTTTATCGGTACCGACTTTATGTTCACCGAGATTACGCCACAATTCATTCCGGTTCATAACATGAATGCGAGCTTCAATATGGGTATTAATTTCCCGATCGGGAATCTGAACTAAAATTGTACCGTTTTATTTTATTGCACTCCTGCAGGTGTCTCTGCTGTCCTCGGCAGGTGTCTCTGTTGTCCGCCGCGGAGGACAACAGAAACACCTGCCGAGGTGCATTGTTTTT
>JBOFCW010000083.1:0-3354 GCA_051646395.1 Bacteroidales bacterium | reverse complement strand
TCGCTGAAGGACCGTCAACAGTTTTCTGAGTTGCAGTTGTAGCGTGTACAGTTGTCATCAAACCTTCTACGATACCGAATTTGTCATTGATAACTTTTGCAAGTGGAGCAAGACAGTTAGTAGTACAAGAAGCGTTAGAAACGATAGTCTGTCCAGCGTAAGTGTCATTGTTAACACCCATTACGAACATAGGAGTTGCATCTTTAGAAGGTGCAGACATAACAACGTATTTAGCACCAGCTTCGATGTGACGAGCTGCAGTTTCTTCAGTTAGGAAAAGACCTGTTGATTCAACAACATACTCAGCACCTACAGCATCCCATTTCAAGTCAGCCGGGTTACGCTCAGCAGTTACGCGGATAACGTTACCGTTAACAACAAGATTTCCATCCTGTGCGTAAACTTCACCGTCGAAACGACCGTGAACTGAATCGTATTTCAACATGTAAACCATGTAATCAACGTCGATAAGGTCGTTGATAGCTACAATCTGGATACCTTCCATTTTCTGAGCAGCACGGAACACAAGGCGTCCGATGCGGCCGAATCCATTAATACCTACTTTGATCATTGTAATAAAACTTTTAAGGGTTTTTGATTAACCGCTTTTTGAGGCGATTATTATTTATTGTAATTATTTTTTACATAAAAAAAAGAAACCTTTTTTTTATTCTATTTGTTTGTTTAACAGCCACAAGGAAGAGGCGTTGCACACGCAGAAACGAAGAGCAAAACAAACAAACTGAGTAAGAATAAAAGCTTTCTTTTCATAGCACGAATTTTTGTGGTGCAAATCTAAGGATTTTTTTTCATAAACAATAAATAGGTCAGATTAAATTAAAGATTTATTTCCATAATCAATTCTAAAAATGATCTTGATTGTTTTGTTTATTCGGGTTTTATTTAATGGTTTGATAATCAATTAAAAATACTTTTATGAAACAATGGGTTAGTGATTTTAAGGAGTTTGCCATGCGCGGAAATGCCGTTGATATGGCGATAGGAATCGTAATTGGGGCTGCCTTTGGGAAGGTAGTTAGTACTTTGGTTTCTTCTATTATTTCTCCGTTTATTTCGCTCTTTACAGGAGGTATGGATTTTTCAAGGATGAAATTGATTCTTCGTCATGCGGTGATGAACGGCGATGCGGTTGTAAAACCGGAAGTCGCCCTGGGTTACGGAGATTTGATCTCTGCAATTCTTGATTTCGTGATTATCGCATTGGTGATTTTTTGGATTATCCGTCTGATGAGCAAAATGTCTAAAAAAAAGGATGTCACTCCTCCTCCTCCGCCACCTACTCCGGAAGATGTGGTGTTGTTGCGTGAAATTCGTGATTACCTGAAAGATAATCCGATGAAATGATTGTTGTTTATATCAGTTTTGAAGAAGCCTCGTCGTTTTTATCAGCGGGGCTTCTTTCTATTTAACGTACTTTCGCTTCCAATCCTGATTCATAGAGGTTATATTTGTTACCGCATTACATACAACATTAATGTAATAACTGGTTATGCTTAACTGAAATCGCCATAACTCACCTGAAGTTGAAATACCCAGCTGATGGGATATAAATAATGCGATTATACATTAATGTCAAAATTAAAAATTATTATATATGAAAAATATTTTCCTTTTGTTTCTGTTGCTCCTCGTTTCAGGAATGAGTGTAATGGCCCAAACAGAAGAGGAGGCTCCCGATTACAACAAGATAACCCGGGATATCAATGACAGGGATTCAGAATTATATTATCCGCGTTTGATGCGCCGTTTTATGGCTAATGACTCTACTCTTTCTCTTGAGGATTATCGTACTTTATATTATGGATTCACCATGCAAGAAGATTATGATCCCTACCGGATCAGTCCATATACCCTTAAATTAAAGGAATTCACGCTGGCTGATACGATTTCGCTCAATGCCTGCGATTCGATCATTAAATACGGATTGAAAGCGGTGGCTGATTTTCCTTTTGATATCCGGTCAATGAATATGCTTATTTACGGATATAAATGCAAAAAAGACGAAGCTCAGCGTCAAATCTGGACTGAGAAGCTTAAAAATATCCTGGATGCGATTATCTCGTCGGGTGATGGCGAAACAGAAGAGAGCGCTTTTCATGTAATTTATGCGGCTCACGAATATGATATTATCAACCGCTTCGGGCTAACTGCAAAAAACAGCATCCTGCTCCCTCCTGATCTCGATTATATCGAAATTGACGAGAACAAATTCAATATCAAGGGGTATTTTTTTAATATTTCCCGCATACTCGATGTATATCATCAGAAATTTGAAGAAAAAGAATGATAGAAATGACTGCTGCGGAATATTTTGACGAACTCCGCATATTATCAGATACGACAGAATTGACCTTGCTTGCCAAATACCGGCGAGTGAGGTTTTTATTTGAGCGTTTGTGTAAGCAGGTGACGGCTGATCATCAGACTCAGTTTCCGAATTTCTTTTCTCGGTTGAGCTGGATTTGCCAGCATTTGCTGGGTAAGGAGAAAGAGCTTGTTCGTGATCTGACCAGTTTGCGCGTACGCCTGAATAAAATCGTTCGCGAAGAGCAGATTCCTCACGAGGGTGATATCCGGCAGGATATCCTGATCATAGCTGATGCCGTCAGAAGACTCCTGATTGCCGCATATCCCGATTTTTTTCTTCAGCTCGAAAAAAGTACCAGACGTAAACAATATGCTGATCAGCAAAATATCGAAACGCAGACGCGCATGCGGGCTCGTTTTGTGCGTCGTGATGGCGATACGGGGGTAATTGTGGTACCCGAAGAGCAGGAGCATGGGCAAGAGGTAAAGGTGCGGTTGAACCGGGAGCATAGTGGCGCCTTCTTGTTTAGCGAGACTCTCGAAAGTATGCATGCAGGTGCGCAGGTCAATCTGCTGAATGTTCGGGACTATCATAAAGACTGCTCGTTGACCGCCGACATTATCGTTCTCGAACCGGACTTTTTACTCGATATCAGTGCGATTGCAGAGTGTTTTCGTGACTATGGCAATCATCCGCTAAATTACTTCATGGGTCGCCTGTTGCCGGATCAGAATACACATCCGATGCTTCTGGGTAATATTGCCAATCAGTTTTTGGATGATATCATTAATGAGACGGATGAACATCCGGCTGATTATATGGTGTCGATGAGTAAAGCGTTCCGGTTGTCGCCTATTTCGATTGCAGCCTGTGAGGTATTGAATGATTCTCAGAAAGAGAAAGAATTCTTCGCCGAAACAAAGAGTCAGTTTCGCAATATCCGTGATATCGTGAAATCCCATTTTCCGGAAGTTGGCATCGATCGCTCGAAAGCGTTGCTCGAACCATCGTTCGTGTGTGAATCG
>JBOFCW010000059.1:0-6964 GCA_051646395.1 Bacteroidales bacterium | reverse complement strand
CTTCAATATATAAACCATATTAAAAACAAGCCTATTGGCAGAATTAAATATGCGCTTATTTAATTCCGCCAACGGGTTAAATATATATAAATGAACAACATTATAGCTTATATGAGAAGGATGTGTCCTGAAATGAGTGACACGACGTTTGACCTTCTGGCTTCCTATCTTACCCCCTGTACTTTTCCGAAAAAGCACCAACTTATACGGGAGGGCGTTTACAGCAAAGTGGCTTATTTTATAGAGAAGGGAATAACCAGGTCTTTTTGGCTGGTCGATGGAGAGGAAATCACGACATCCTTTTCGATCGAAGGGGGAATCGTTTTCAGTATGGATGAGCTGTATTTCGGAAAACGTAGTGAGGAGTTTGTGGAAACTATCGAGGAGGTCGACGTTTACGAGATCAGGATTGCGGATTTGCTTTACTTGTTCGAAACAAACATCGAACTGGCGAACTGGGGAAGGGTAATTCATCAATATGAATACCGTCGGATACATCAAACCCATAAGGAACGTCTTACCTTGTCGGCTCGCGATCGGTATAAGCAAATGCAGCTTCAGTTTCCCGACGTATGTCAGCGTGCCAATCTGGGGTTGATCGCATCTTATCTGGGCATCACACTTTCCACATTAAGCAGGATCAGATCAGCTGAAGGGATGTGAATTTGATGTAGGGCAAATTTTTTAATTGTTCAAAAAAATATCTTTGTCCAAAAATCTAATATTCACATTATGTACAAAATGAACCAGAACACAAGTGCCGGACCCAAACCTCATTATCCGATCTTAGACGGTTTACGCGGAGTCGCTGCAATTGTCGTGGTGTGGTATCATGTCTTCGAGGGATATGCTACCAGCCGTCTCGATCAGATTATCAATCACGGCTATCTGGCCGTAGATTTCTTTTTTATTCTTTCAGGTTTCGTTATTGCTTATGCTTACGATGATCGTTGGGGTAAAATGACGACTTCTACCTTTCTCAAAAGAAGGATTATCCGTTTGCATCCAATGGTTGTGATAGGATCTTTTATCGGTTGCTTACTGTTTTATACGCAAGGCTGTGACTGGTGGGATGTGTCGGTTGTCGCCTTCAGTAGTCTCATTATGGGTACGTTGATGAATCTGTTTCTGATTCCGGCGACTCCCGGAATAGAAATAAGAGGAATCGGAGAGATGTTTCCGCTCAACGGTCCCAGCTGGTCGTTGTTTTTTGAATACATAGGGAATGTCTTGTACGGCCTCTTTATTCATCGTTTTTCGAACAAAGCGCTTGCTTTTTTAGTGATCCTGGTAGGGATTATCCTGTCATCGTGGGTTATTTTAGGCCCGCAAGGAGATGTGGGTTACGGATGGCAGTTGACTCTCGAACATGGTACGGCCGGATTTATCCGGATGTTATTTTCTTTTTCGCTGGGTTTGCTGATGTTTAGATTAGTGAAGCCCGGAAAGATTAAAGGAGCTTTCGGGATGGCTACGATTTTACTTGTCGCTTTTTTGGTAATGCCTCGTATCGGTAACGAAAATACCTTGTGGATGAATGGTATCTATGATATGGCTTGTATTATTTTCCTGTTTCCTCTACTGGTTTATTTTGGTATCAGTGGTGAGCTGAAAAATAAATTCGCAATTCGTACCTGTAACTTTTTAGGAGAAATATCTTATCCGCTTTACATTATTCATTACCCGTTCATATATCTTTATATAGCGTGGGTTAAGAATGAAAATCTTCCTTTTTCACAATCCTGGTATGGTGCTGTAGGAGTATTGGCAATCAGTATGTTGCTGGCATATTTGAGTCTGAAGCATTATGACGAACCGTTGCGTAAATGGATCACAGGTAAACTCGGAAAGACCAAACGTCAAACGGTATTGGTGACAGAAAGGGAAAATGCCTGAAAATTCGAAATCTCACATTAAGTGATTATACTTTTCTGCTTTTTTGAAACGGATATCTTTCAATAGGTATCCGTTTTTTTGGATTGTATCGGAGCGCAAAAAAAACCGTTTTTATCCTTTTTGTATTGAAGGGTTAATGTTACCTTTGGAATCCTTAAAATGTTGTTAGTTTTTGAATCGAATAAATAAATATAACCTATAGATATTATTATGGCAAAACCATTTCAGTTTCAGGAAACTTTCCCGCTGGGGAAAGAAAAGACAGAGTATTATCTGTTGACAAAAGATTTCGTATCGGAGAAAGAATTCGATGGGAAGAAAATGCTTGTGATCGAGCCGGAAGGTTTGACTTACATGGCACAGAAAGCGATGCGCGATGTTTCTTTCATGTTGCGTCGTGAACACAATGAAATGGTAGCTAAGATTCTTCATGATCCGGAAGCGTCGGAGAATGACAAATATGTTGCTTTGACCATGCTTCGTAATGCCGAAGTTGCTGCCAAAGGGCAGTTGCCTTTCTGTCAGGACACGGGTACGGCGATTGTAATGGGGAAAAAAGGTCAGCAGGTTTGGACCGGAGGCGGAGATGAAGAAGCTATCTCAAAAGGAATTTACAATACATATACGGAAGAGAATTTGCGTTATTCGCAAAATGCGGCTCTGAATATGTATGATGAGGTGAATACAGGTACAAACTTACCTGCACAAATCGATCTGTATGCAGTGAATGGAGCGGAATATAAATTCTTGCTTTGTGCCAAAGGTGGAGGTTCTGCTAATAAAACATATCTTTATCAGGAAACAAAAGCTTTGCTTACACCAGAAAAACTGGTGAGTTTCATGGTTGAGAAAATGAAGTCGTTAGGAACAGCCGCTTGTCCTCCTTATCATATCGCTTTTGTTATCGGCGGTACATCTGCTGAGGCGAATTTGAAAACGGTGAAACTTGCGTCGATGAAATATTACGATGAATTGCCAACGACAGGTAATGAACTGGGACGTGCTTTCCGTGATGTGGAATTGGAGAAACGTTTGCTTGAAGAGACACAAAAGTTGGGTCTTGGAGCTCAGTTCGGAGGTAAATATTTCGCTCATGATGTACGTGTGATCCGATTGTCGCGTCACGGTGCTTCATGTCCTGTCGGAATGGGCGTTTCATGTTCTGCAGACCGTAACATCAAAGCTAAGATAAATGCGGATGGTATCTGGATCGAAAAAATGGACGATCAGCCGGCAACGCTTATTCCGGAGGAACTGCGTAATGCGGGTGAAGGGGATGCTGTGAAAATCGACCTGAACCAGCCGATGGACGAAATCCTGAAAACATTGTCGCAATATCCGGTGGCTACTCGTTTGTCATTGAACGGTACGATTATCGTTGGTCGTGATATCGCACATGCCAAAATCAAAGAACGTCTGGATGCAGGTTTGGGTATGCCGGAATACCTAAAAAATCATCCGATCTATTACGCCGGACCGGCCAAAACTCCAAAAGGTATGTCGTCGGGATCATTCGGACCTACTACGGCAGGGCGTATGGATTCATATGTGGATGAATTTCAGGCAGCAGGTGGTTCTATGATTATGATTGCTAAAGGAAACCGTAGCCAGCAGGTTACGGATGCTTGCCACAAACATGGTGGTTTCTATCTGGGAAGTATCGGAGGACCGGCTGCAATCCTTGCTCAGAATAGTATTAAGAAAGTTGAATGTCTTGAATATCCTGAATTGGGTATGGAAGCGATTTGGAAAATCGAAGTTGAAAATTTCCCAGCCTTCATTTTGGTAGATGATAAAGGAAATGATTTCTTCAAACAAATCAAACCTACCTGCGCAGGTAAATGTTAACTGTTTTTGAACGTTTGTTCAAAAACTTTTCCCTAACAAAAAGGAGCATGATTTGTTCTATGTGTAGGGTAACTGTAATTTTATAAATGCACTAATTAATTGAACTATGGAAATTAAACCAGGAAAATTTGTTGCCGTATCATACAAACTATGGGCATTGCAGCCGGATCAGCAACCGGAAGAAGTAGAAGAAACTCAACCGGGACATCCGTTGACATTCATCTATGGAACAGGGTCGATGCTTGAGACTTTCGAGAAAAAACTTGAAAATCTGAAAGTAGGTGACAAATTCGATTTCGTTTTGACTGCTGATGAGGCTTATGGTCAGATCGAACCGGAAAATGTAATCGAGTTGCCAAAAGATATCTTCTTTGTTGATGGTAAATTTGATGATGAGGTTGTTGTTGAAGGTGCTGTTCTTCCGATGCGTGACGCACAGGGCAATACATTGAACGGAACAGTTGAAAAAATCACTGACAATGCAGTTGTGATGGATTTCAACCACCCGATGGCCGGAACAGATCTTCATTTCATCGGTGAAGTTCTTGAAGTTCGCGAACCGAATGAAAATGATATCCACGCTTGTGGTGGTAACTGTGAAGATAGCTGCGATAGCGGTTGTGGTTGTGGTTGCGAACACTAATTGAAAGCTTAGAAACAAACGGCTTTAAATAAAGATGATCCCTGTTGTTCCGATTCGGAACAACAGGGATTTTTTTATTAACGAAATAAGATTAAATTTACGAATCAGTGTGTTTGGAATTTAAATGGCGCATCTGACCTTAGTGTAAAAAAAATAAATTGTATAGAGATGAATACTTTTGGAAAAATATTCAGGCTAACTTCTTTTGGCGAATCCCATGGAGTCGGAGTGGGTGGTGTTATCGACGGAATGCCTGCCGGCATAGAGGTTGATATGGATTTTATCCAGTCGGAACTTGATCGTCGGCGTCCCGGGCAATCATCCATTGTAACACCCCGCAAAGAGAGTGATAAGGTAGAGTTTCTTTCAGGTATTTTCGAAGGAAAAACAACCGGGACCTCGATTGGCTTTGTTGTTTATAACAGCAATCAGCATTCTTCGGACTATGATAATATGCGTGATTTGTACCGTCCTTCTCATGCCGACTATACTTATTCTTCGAAATACGGCATAAGGGATCATCGTGGAGGGGGACGTTCATCTGCCCGCGAAACTATATCCCGCTGCGTAGCCGGGGCTCTTGCCAAACTGGTGTTGCGCAAAGAGGGGATTGTGATTTCTGCTTATACCTCACAAGTGGGGCCGATCGTATTGGAGGGTACGTACGATCAGTATGATCTGACACAAACGGAAAGTAACAGCGTACGTTGTCCTGATCAGGAGGCGGCTCATCGAATGGAAGCTCTCATCCGGGAAGTGCAATCGGATGGCGACACCATTGGCGGAGTTGTTTCTTGCGTGATTCGCCATGTACCTGTCGGATTGGGGGAACCTGTGTTTGGGAAACTTCATGCCTCGCTGGCTTCAGCCATGATGGGAATCAATGCAGCTAAAGGCTTTGAATACGGAATGGGTTTTTCTGGTGTTGGCAGACGTGGTTCTGAGATGAATGATGTTTTTATGGAGACTGAAGAGGGTATCCGTACAAAAACGAATCATTCGGGAGGAATACAGGGTGGAATCTCGAATGGCGAGGATATTTATTTCCGTGTCGCTTTCAAACCCGTGGCGACGATTTTGAAAAACATAGATACCGTAAACCAAAAAGGAAACTCGGTTGTTCTCAAAGCCAAAGGCCGGCATGATCCTTGTGTGTTGCCCCGGGCGGTTCCGATTGTAGAGGCGATGGCAGCGATGGTTATCCTGGATCATTATCTGTTGGATAAAGTATATAAATAAGGATAGGATCTCTAATCTCTTATTTGTTGACCGGAAGAAAATATCAGATAAATTATTCAAAATAATAGATATCATGAAAGGATTCTCATCAAATCTGTTTCTGTATTTCCTTTTGTCAGGGATTGTTTTTTTGTTTACCGGGTGTGAGGAAGATACAGATTCCGACATCAGGTTTCCTGCACAGCGTACGGTGCTCGCTTACTTGATTGCGGATAATAACTTGTCGGATCCCCGGCAGGATTATTCAGAAATGAATATTGCCTCAATGATTAAAGGAATGCAAGAGACGAGTGGGGAGAATCTGAATTTACTTATTTATCAGGATGCTATAAACAGGGATCCGGTTTTATGGCGAATTTCGGTTCAAAAAGGGAAGGCGGTTAAAATTCAGGAGCGTATTTATGCCGATCAGAATTCTGCAGACCCCCGGGTAATGGCAACTGTGATTCAGGAAGTATTCGCCGATTATCCGGCTACAGAAAAAGGGCTTATCTTATGGTCTCATGGGTCAGGCTGGTTACCATCACCAAGCTATACCTTGCAGCCGACGGCTCAGGGAAAAGCGATCGGTCCGGATGGGTCAGACTGGATGGAGATTTGGGATGTACGAAAAGCTTTATCGGATACCGGTCTGAATTTTCATTTTCTGATTTTTGATGCTTGTCACATGGCAAATGTTGAAGTGGCCTATGAGCTGAAAGACTATACCGATCACCTGATCGCATCCAGTGCGGAAGTGATGGGTGCCGGATTTCCATATCAGACAATAATACCGGTATTGGATCAAAAGGCTTTGGATTTGGGCGACGTTTGCAAGGCGTATATGAATTACTATAACGGTTCTAATCAATATTTAGGGGGAACCATTTCCTGTATAAAAACGGAGCGTCTTCCTGAACTTGCCCGGCTTTTCAAAGACTATATTCAAAATAGCAACCTTACCGAAGATGAATTGAGACAACATCGCATTCAGGAATTCGGACGGAGAATAGACTACGGTACGACTTACCGGAATATTTATTATGATTTGGAAAACTACATCAGTTTGATTGCTTATAAGCCGGTAGATGAATTTACATCGTTTTTGAATCAGGTTGTTCTTTACAAAGGATATACTCCGAGTTTTGGTTTTGACGAGCGGGGAGGGGAGAAAATCGAGATTAATACAAGTTGTGGGATGACCCTGTTTATTCCCGAACTGAATAAGGATGTCAGATTTAATCATGCCTACAGGCGATTGTCCTGGTTTGAGGCAACCCGTGATGCTGAAAAATAAAATGGGAGAAATATCCTATTCCTCCCATTGACAAATCATTCAGGAAACTTCCTTTCCTGTTT
>JBOFCW010000041.1:0-4220 GCA_051646395.1 Bacteroidales bacterium | reverse complement strand
GAAAAGGTTCAACTACCTCATATTATAAGATAGCTGAACCCTTTTGTATAGACAATATATCGTTTAATTGTAAAACATTACAAAGATAGTTATAAACTAACCTCCTGTACAATTTCCATCCCTTTTTTTATTGCTTGTTCATTCATTGGAATCAAACGATGATGGCGCTCAGGAAGAGATTTTTTTAATCCAGCGATCACATTTTCATATTTCACAAGCGGTTTAATTTTCAGAAGTCCCCCCAGGATAATCATATTGAATGCCTTCCCGCTTTTCATTTCTGTAGCAGCATCCATGGCATCGATTTTAAAAATCCGGATATCAGAACGATTGCACGGCTGATGAATCCCATAACTATCATAAATCAACATGCCTCCTTTTTTGACACACTTCCCAAACTTATCCATAGATGGCTGATTCAGAACGATTACCACATCATATTCATTCAGAACAGGAGAACTAATGCGTTCATCACTCAGAATTACGGTCACATTTGCTGTTCCTCCACGTTGTTCAGGTCCATATGAAGGCATCCAGCTAACCTCTTTATCTTCCATCAATCCTGAATAAGCCAAAATCTTACCCATTGACAGAACTCCTTGTCCACCGAATCCGGCAATAATTATTTCTTCTTTCATGTGAATAGGTGTTTTAGATATCTTTTAAATCTCCAAGCGGATACTTAGCAAACATATGCTCTTCCATCCATTTATTCGCCTGATGAGGAGTCATTTTCCATCCTGAAGCACAAGTAGATACAACTTCTACAACAGAAGTACCTTTTCCTGCCATCGAATTTTCAAAAGCCTTACGGATAGCCTTCTTTGCCTTTTTAACAGCTGCAGCTGTTTGAACTGACTGACGTGTAACGTAGCATACGCCATCCAACTGAGCTATCAAATTGGATATCTTCAAAGGATGACCATTCATTTCCACATTACGTCCATGAGGACAAGTTGCCGTTTTCATTCCCTCTAGCGTTGTTGGAGCCATCTGACCACCGGTCATACCATAAATCGCATTATTGATAAAAATAATAACGATATTTTCGCCCCGGTTACATGCGTGAATCGTTTCAGCAGTCCCGATAGCAGCCAAATCTCCATCTCCCTGATAAGTGAATACCATCTTATCCGGATTTAGCCTTTTAATAGCGGTAGCCAGCGCAGGAGCACGACCATGTGCAGCCTCCTGCCAGTCAATATCAAGATAATTGTAGGCAAAAACCGCACATCCAACAGGAGCGACTCCGATTGTTTTTTCTTCCATTCCCATTTCATCAATCACCTCGGCAGCAAGTTTATGTACCACGCCATGACTGCAACCCGGACAGTAATGCATCGGATTATCGTTCATCAGCCGGGGCTTGGCATAAACGATATTTTCGGGTTTGATTATATCTTTTATCTCCATAATAGTATTTCTTAGTTACAACAGATATTTCATCATATATGAAATCAGACGGACTCCGATTGCTCCAAAGCCCAGATACATCCACAGTTTATCCACTCCTTTATCGGGGGTAATGAAATACAAAACAACTGCTGCTATTGCCAATAGGTAAAAAGCAATTGTCAATACTGTATTAATCTGTTTCTGATCGTTATTCATCGTTACGGAACCATTTGATTTAATGTAGAAATAACTTCTTTCAATTGTTCATCCGGAATGCTTTCTCCGATCTGATTGTTTTGTTGAAGCTTTTCTGTGGGTTGAATATGAAGCTTTAATTTCATCGCCTCCCAAACTTCGGCAGGATCCGGAACAATTCCTCCCAAACGACCATAATGTTCAACCGGAATACGTCCTTCCACGGCAAGACGAACATCTTCAACCATCTGTCCGGCATTTAATTCCATTACCAGCATTCCTTTCACTAATTCAGCCTCGTTTTTAATTGCCAGGCTAGGGAAAGGCCATAAAGTAATCGGTCTTAATAAACCAACATGAATACCTTCAGCTGCTGCCAATTCGATTGTTTTTTGGCAAATACGCGCTGACGAGCCGAACGCTACGATCAAATATTCTGCTCCCTCACAATTAATTTTCTCATAACGAACTTCATTTGCCTCAATCTCTGCATATTTTTTCTGGAAACGGATGTTATTGTGCTCCATCTCCACTGAATCTAACTCAAGTGAGGTTATCACATTTCGTTTCCGGCTAACCGGTTTTCCCAAAGAAGCCCACGGACACTCTTTACGAATCTGTTCTTCTGAGCGTCTTTCCTGAAAAGGAGGCAAAACCACTTTTTCCATCATCTGACCAATAATCCCATCTGCCAGAATAATAGCCGGATTCCGGTATTTAAAGGAAAGATCAAACCCAAGCTTCACAAAATCAGCCATTTCCTGAACAGAAGCCGGTGCAAGGGTTATCAAACGGTAGTCTCCATGACCGCCTCCTTTGGTTGTTTGGAAATAATCGGCCTGACTCGGCTGGATCGTTCCTAATCCGGGACCGCCACGCATTACATTTACAATCAAACCTGGCAGCTCAGCACCAGCCATATAAGAGATACCTTCTTGTTTCAAACTAACACCCGGACTGGATGATGAAGTCATTACCGCCTTTCCGCAGCCGGCCCCACCATATACCATGTTTATAGCTGCCACTTCACTTTCTGCTTGTAGCACAACCATACCGGTCGTTTCCCATGGAGCTTCATCCATAAGGGTTTCCATAATTTCGGATTGAGGTGTAATTGGATATCCGAAATATCCATCGCATCCATAACGAATTGCGGCATGCGCTATCGCCTCATTTCCTTTCATTAATTTTACTTCTTCTGTCATTGGATTACAGATTTTTAGTCAATTCAATTAAGTGTGGTTCGTTGCGAAGCCATCAATTTAATTTCACTTTATAAACGGTAATACAACCGTCAGGACATACATATCCACAGCTGGCACAGCCGATACAATCGTCAGGCTTTACTGAATAAGCATAATGATAACCCTTGTTGTTTACCTCTTTAGGCTCGAGTGACAATACATCTACAGGACACGCCTGCACACAAAGATCACAACCTTTACATCGCTCTGTATCAACAACAACGGCTCCTTTTATCTTTGCCATAGTTTTTATGATTTGTTATATGTAAAGCAAATATACTTTTTTATTTCACTTTAAAAGAATTATCATTTAATTTCTTTCCAACTTTAAAGCTTTTCGATTTAAGGACCCGACGATATTTCCACAAATTTTATTTTCAACAGATTCTCACGAATTATACTGTGAAAATCAAAAAGCAACCCGCTTGTAAACTCTTTTGACTACCTGCTGTTATTCTTATCAGAACAAAGAATACAAATAAGAAATCGCTATTACTCACCTGGAGTTGAGATATACAACCGAAGTTATATAATGGCGCATTTATACATTAATATCATAAATCAAATCATATATAAATGAAATCGCCATAACTCACCTAAAGTTGAGATACCCAACAAAATGTATATAAATGGCGCGTCTGACTTTAATGAAAAAATAAAATATATACAGATGAAATGGATTTCATCATTTTCAACATTTAAAATATAGAATTATGGGAAAAGGTAGTGTTGCGGTCTTAAAAAACAAGATCGACGTTCAAAAAGTTATCGACGAGTTAAATGTTGCCCTGGCAGAAGAATGGTTGGCATTTTACCAATATTGGATTGGAGCCCAGGTTATTGAAGGATTTCAACGTCCGGAAGTAGAAAAAGAATTTATGGAACATGCGAAAGAAGAATTCGGACATGCGCAGCTACTTGCCGCACGCATCAAAGAATTAGACGGTGTTCCGGTTCTATCCCCTCAACAATGGTTCGACATCGCTCGCTGCAAATATGAAAAACCCACTAATTTTGACGTAGAAGCCCTTTTACAGGACAATATTGCGGCTGAACGGTGTGCTATCAACCGTTATCAGGAAATAGCAGCTATGACAGATGGTATTGATTTTGTTACTTGTGATATGGCTAAACATATTCTGGCCGAAGAAGAAGAACATGAACAAGATTTAGTGGATTACCTAATTGATTTGGAAAGAGCAATCGGTACGTTCAAAAAACACATGGATGCCAAATAAGACCCTGTCAATGGATAACACCGGAGAACAGACCAATCCGCTCTCCTGATTATGATAAAAATCCCGACTCTGCTTGCGAAAGCTAAGTCGGGATTTTTCTGATAGATTAATAAATATTCTTTCCTTTAAATTCAATGATCAACTTTCT
>JBOFCW010000323.1:0-9304 GCA_051646395.1 Bacteroidales bacterium | reverse complement strand
GTATGAATTCGGGGCTCAGCAATTCATGGGACTTGTCGATCCGACAGACCAAACGGAAGATTTGGGTAACGATCATATTAAATCCGGTGATCTGGGTATCAGTAACCTGAAGCGGATCGTAGAAAATCTGGAAGAATGGACGTATGAACCGGGCGATACTTATGATAATACGCGCGATTTGTATAGAGAGGTCGTGGCGCAGTATTCGCGTCATTTGCGACATGTGATGCCTTACGTAGGCGGTCTGCGTTACCAGGATGTTCGTCAGGGTGAGGATGGGAACCAAAAGAATTATTTTTCGCGGCAGGACCAGAAAAGAGCGATGATCTGGCTGATCGGACAGGCTCGTAGCTGTAATGCGTGGTTGTCACCTCAGCAATTGATGCAAAAGTTGGGAATGGATGCCGGAGGCAATGAGCGATTGTTGCAGTCGGTAGTCGGTTGCCTGTTTAGCCCATCGGCTTTATACCGTATTGCTGAAGGTGAAAAGGCGGATCCGAAAAACAATTATTCGCTTCAGGGATATATGGACGATATGCTGGCAGAGTTATTTAAACCTACTTATCAGGGAAAGAAGCTTTCTGGCGATGATATTGTCTTGCAGGAAGCGGCTATTGCGGCTATGATCAAACAAACCGGATTGTCTGCCCCGGCTTCATCGGGCAAGCGCTTACCTTCGGCTATCGCCTACGAAGAGCTCGTGTCGATGGCGGCGGAACCGGCTCTTCCGTGTAGTCATGCTGGTTGCAATCATCATAATGAAACGCAGTCGTTCACGCGGGTACTGATGAATCTTCCTTCGCTTAACTCTGTAGTAGCAGCTCCGATGATGACGGGACGGTTGAAGAAGATACAGGCTCTTTACAAACAGAAAAGATCTGTTACGGCAGATGTGAGCACGCGCGATTTCTATGATTATCAGGTTTTACGGATTGAAAACGTACTGAAAAAATAATCGCTTTCGCTTATCTATAAAAGAAGCGGCCGAAATCGGATTCCATCTTAATGAATCCGGCTTCGGCCGCTTTTTGATTTGTATATCATTTCTCTCTGTTCTTATTCAAGGATAAGGCGTAAATGTTTTGTTTGTATTCGTGCGGTCAGCCATTCCTGCAGCTTTGCGCTCTCCTGTTCGGAGATATGCTTGCTGGTCGTTACGATGGCCAGTGTGACGGGGGTAAGACGCAACGAATCGATTTGACTGTCGAACGTATTGGCTACGGCAAGAGAAGTGACTTCGGGGAAAATGATTTTTATTTCCGGAGCGATAGCCAGTCCGATCGAGTCGAGGCGTTGGTAACCGACCAGGTTGTTCTGGAGTGAGTCAATCGCTCTGCGCTGTTGGTCGAGCATCTGTTGGTTGTGCTTTAACAGGTCCTGAATGATGGCACTGTTCATTGCCTGCTGACTTAATTCTTCTCCCGGAGTGTATCCTTGAACAACATGAAGTCTGACACCGGCTAAACCGTAAAATTGCATTTTTGAGGCAATAATGTCGATCGAATCCTGGGGCACGCTTTGTCCGATCAGTGAGATTTCAAGGGTCTTGTCTTTGCCTTTTGTGATTAGTTGCTTATTCAGTACCTGAGTGGAAGGAAAATCGAATTGTTGGTTTACGAAATTCTGAATATCGGCTTGCATCAGATTTTCTTTCAATATTTTCCAGGTAATATATAAACTGGGCATCGCAGTGATGAAAACCAGCACCGTAATGCCGGTCATCAACCGATTTCTTCGAACGGTATCTTCTGTTGGCTGTTTCGGTAACTTTAGGATGCGGACTCCAAGCCAGGTGGCAAAACCGATATATACGCAATTGATCAGATATAGGTAAAAAGCGCCGAAGAAGAAGTTCCATTGCCCGGTTGCCAAGCCATATCCACTTGTACACAACGGAGGCATCAGGGCTGTTGCGATGGCAACGCCCGGAATGACATTCCCTTTTTCCTTACTTCCTGTGGCGATTATCCCGGCCATTCCTCCGAAAAATGCAATCAGTACGTCATAAATGGTTGGTGTTGTTCGCGCCAGCAATTCTGATCTGGCTTCATCGATGGGTGAAACAAGAAAGTAAATGCAAGATGTAAGCATACCGAATAGGGTTGCGACAGCGAGATTTTTGAACGATTTTTTTATCAATTCGATATCCTGAACGCCCAGCCCCAGTCCGAGTCCCATAATAGGACCCATGAGCGGAGAGATAAGCATGGCACCGATAATGACGGGTATTGAGTTCATATTCAATCCCAGGGAGGCGACAAAAATAGCGCATACCAAAATCCATAGGTTTGTGCCTTTGAATTCGGTTCCACTGGCGATGGCATCATACGTTTGGCTGTTGGAAATTTTGTCACGGTTTAAGTCGATCAGCCTTTTGAGTGTTGTTTTGATGTTTTGATAAAGTTGTTCGATATTCATAGATTATCGGCGTTTTATGAACGAGATTATATTTAAAGGTAAATCTTTTTTAATAACAACGAAAATATAGATCAGGATTAAAAATGAACGAAAAATAAATAATCCGCCGACAGATGGGAGGGGAACGAAAATTCCGGCCAGATAGAGGATTCCCGCAAGAGAGATATAACCCAACGCATTTTTTATTTCGTATTTCACGGGATAATATTTCTGTCCGAAATAATAAGAAGCCATCATCATCAGAAAATAAACCGTGAAGGCAGTCCAGGCACAGGCCATATAGCCGAACCAGGGCACTAAAATGATGTTCATAGCGATTGTCAGAATGCAACCGGAAACGGAGAAATAGGCTCCCCAGCTGGTTTTATCGGTTAGTTTATACCAAAACGAAAGATTGAAGAAAATGCCAAAAAAGAACTCGGCCATCATTACGATGGGTACGACGGCCAGTCCGCTGAAGTATTCGGGACGAATGTGATGAGCCACGACGGGTATGTCGGGAAGAAAGCCGATGAATAAACCGACTCCCAGAAAAATAAGAAGTCCGAAAATGATGAAGTACTTCATTGCCTGAATATAGGCCTGTTTATTGTCTGCACTTCTGTTTTTGCCGAATACAAACGGTTCGTAAGCAAAACGAAAGGCCTGGATGAACATGATCATCACAACGGCGAACTTGTAGTTAGCTCCATAAATACCCAATTGACTTTTGGCTGTTTCAGGATCGCTGACGAGCATGGGAAAAAGGATTTTATCGGCTGTTTGATTGATGATGCCGGCAACGCCGAGGATCAGTAACGGAAACGAATAGCGCAGGATTTCGCCCAGCAGCTTTTTGTCGAACCGGAAACCGATACCGAATAGTTGGGGGGCTAATGCAAGCATCATGCAGGCACTGGCCAGCAAATTGGATAAGACAATATAGAAAACTCCACTTTGGGCGGGATCATACACAAGGCTGGTCAGCTCAGGTTCGGCTTTATGCAACATCGGACATAGCACCAGAAAGAACAGATTGAGGCCGATATTGAGGAAAACGAATAACAATTTGATCGAGGCAAATCGCAATGGTCGTTTTTCAAAGCGGAGGTAGGCAAAGGGAAGCGAAGAAAGCACATCGATGGCTATCACGACCGCCATCATGGCCAGATAATCTTGCTGACCGGTAAATCCCATGCCCTCTGCCAATGGACGAAGGAAAAGAAATACGGCTGCCAGAAAAAGGGCTGTCGTGGCATAAAGTGACGTCATACAGGTTGAGTAAACCAGTTTGGGATCGCTGTTTTCATCCTTGTTGGCAAATCGGAAAAACCCGGTCTCCATACCATAGGTCAGAAATACCAGAAGTAGTGCTGTCCAGGCATATAATTGTGTAATCTCTCCGAACTCATAATCGTTGACTTTGACTACGTAAAGCGGTACAAGCAACCAATTGAGTAATTTGCCGATGATGGAGCTAAGGCCGTAAAGAGCAGTGTCCTTAGCCAGGCTTTTCATTCCTGCCATATTTCTGTTAATGATAATCCGTTTTAAAATAAGCTTCCGGCCTCGGGTGCTTTATAACGCCCGAGATGTTTGTAGGCCAGTTCTGTGACTTCTCTTCCCCGGGGAGTTCGTTTCATGAATCCCTCTTTAATCAGGAACGGTTCGTACACCTCTTCAAGTGTACCGGGATCTTCGCCCAATGCGGTAGCGATGGTTGTCAGTCCGACCGGTCCTCCCCTGAACTTGTCGATGATGGTTGTCAGGATCTTGTTATCGACCTCGTCGAGACCGTACTGGTCGATATTGAGTGCTTCGAGTGCATAACGGGCAATCTCGATGTCGATGCGTCCGTTGCCTTTCACCTGTGCAAAGTCGCGTACGCGTCGTAACAGGGCATTTGCGATACGGGGCGTACCGCGGCTACGTAATGCCACTTCGATAGCGGCTTCTTCGGTGCAATGTACATTGAGGATACCGGCAGAGCGTCCGACGATGCCGGCAAGAACGTTATTGTCGTAATATTCGAGATGAGAATTGATTCCGAAACGGGCGCGCAACGGAGACGTTAGCAAACCGCTTCGCGTAGTTGCCCCGATGAGGGTGAACGGGCTCAGGTCGATTTGGATGGAACGTGCACTGGGACCTTTGTCGATCATGATGTCGATGCGGTAATCCTCCATGGCCGAATAGAGATATTCCTCCACGATCGGACTCAGCCGATGGATTTCGTCGATGAATAAAACATCATTCGGCTCCAGGCTCGTCAGTAGTCCGGCTAGATCGCCGGGTTTGTCGAGTACCGGACCAGATGTGACTTTGAATCCAACGCCGAGTTCGTTGGCGATGATGTTCGATAAGGTGGTTTTTCCCAATCCGGGAGGTCCGTGCAGTAATACGTGGTCGAGGGCTTCGGCACGCATACGTGCGGCCATAACGAAGATACGCAGGTTTTCTACGATCTTGTCCTGTCCGTTGAAGTCTTCGAAGCGCAGGGGGCGCAGGGCTCTTTCTATATCTTTTTCCGGTTCATTTGGCTGATAGCCACGGATATCAAAGTTTTCGTCCATGTAATTTTCTTTTTCAGTTACAAAGATACCGTTTTCGTAAAATGTTTTCTACGGTAATACGACTTATTGATACGGATAAAGAAAAACCAAACCGGATAAGCCTGGTTTGGTTGTATAGGTATCATAATAATAGCTTCGACATCAATCTGCCCAAAGGCTCGGATACGGAAAAGGCGCGGAAGATCCGTTTCATGCGTTTGCCTGAGATTTCACCCAATGAAGGATGACGATGCAGGATGTGAAGGGCTTCACGGCTTTTTTCGCAGGCACAATCAAAATAATTGTAGCTGAAACTCCGGATGATAGCTTGCAGACGAAGGCAGTCGATGCTTTCTTCAAGTACTTCATATTCCGGCTTGTCTTTCAGGAAATTGCGGATCAGTTCGGGGAATGTCTCCAGATCGAAATAATCTTTTTCGGAAAAAGACATTTTTTTCTCTTCTGGTGCCCGGCGGATATAATGATGTAGCAGCGGCTTGCAATTCACTTTGACTACTTTGCGGGAAAAATAAGCGAGCTGGGTAGTCAGCAACGTGTCTTCACCCAGATACAAATCGGCTTCGAACCGGATGTCATTCCGTGTGTATAGGTCGCGTTTATGCAAAACACTCCATACCATCCAGTAATTTTGTCGTTGGTAAAGGGTGCGGATGAAGTTGATGCCCGATAAACGGACAAAGCTCATCGAAGAGGATTCTTTGGTTGTTTGATTGTATTGATTCTCTATCCAGAAGTTGAGTACGACCATGTCGGCATCCGCCTCATCACCACGTCGATGAAGAAGTTCAAGAGCGTCGGGCGCGAGCGTATCGTCGCCGTCGAGATAAAGTATATAATCGCCTTTTGCCTTTTTCAAACCAGCCTGACGGGCAAGGGACAGACCTTGGTCGGGGCAGATCAGTAAATGAATGCGGGGGTCACGGTCCATGTGTTGGCAGATAATATCTGCGGTCTGGTCGGAACTTCCTCCTTCAATGACAATAATCTCGATTTCCTGAAGTGTTTGCTTTGTTACCGATTCCAGACAAAGGGAGATATGTTTCTCCTGATTTTTGACCGGAATGATGACCGAGACTTTTACAGAACTCATACTGTTTTTGAATAAATTGATACTCGCTTGTTATCGTCTTCATTCATGGTAAATAGACAAAGTTAAATGACGCTTAACGGTTGAATCCGGGTCATTTAGTAGCACTTTGATTAAAAATGTGGCGCAAAAATAACGGAATTTTGATTATAAGCTAATGAATGGAGCGAATAATTTCAAATTGAAAGGACAATGGCCCCAATCATGCAACGTTTGCCTTTGTTAAAGCATCTTACAAGGGAAATGATAAACAAGAAATCGTGTCAATTAAAGCTTAAAAAAGTTGATATTCATGGGTGTAAAAGGGGGAATTGTGTAAACAGTCTCCGTAGAGAGAATCTTTTTTATACCTTTGTACGATATAAAAATTTGTACCTATAAATGCAAGCTATTCACATTATCACGCCTGTAAAGGATTCGGTCGAACTGACATTGGAAACAATTAAGGCGATAATGACATCATCGATGACGGTGCCATTTGAATATACCGTTTACAATGATTTCAGTACTCCTGAAACTACCGCACTCTTGCAGGAAGCCTCGCGCACTTACGGATTTACCCTTGTTAATCTGGAAGACGTTACGTCACATCCATCTCCGAACTATCTGATGATTTTGCAGATGGCTCAGAAAAAGGCATTGGAGGCCGGCGCCGGAATGCTGATCGTTGAATCGGATGTTTTGGTTAAACCGGATACGTTGCAAAAACTATATGACGGAGCCGTAGAACGGCCGGATTGCGGAATGGCGGCTGCCATCACCGCTGATGATATGGGAAGGGTGAATTATCCGTATCTTTTTGCCCGCCATGAAGGAAAAAGAATATATGCTACAGCAAGACATTTGAGTTTTTGTTGTACCTTGTTGACGGAGAATTTTCTTAAAAGTTTTAATTTCGGACAATTGAATCCGAATAAGAACTGGCATGACGTGACGATCTCTTATCAGTCGCGCAGACATGGTTATAAAAATTATCTTTTTTCGAATTTACAGGTGTGGCATCGCCCTCACGGCAGCCGGCCCTGGAAGCATTTGAAATACTCGAATCCTTTAAAATATTATTGGCTCAAGTTCACGCAGGGACGTGACAAAATATAATGCAGAATATGACTGATATGCTGAAAAACGACCCTCTTGTTTCGGTTATTATCCCCGTATATAATATGGAGACTTATCTGGCAGAAACGCTCGATTCGGTTCTCTGTTCTTCTTACTCTAATCTCGAGGTTGTGATTGTCGATGACGGTTCTACGGATCGTTCGGCTGAAATCGCCAGAGAATACAGTGAGCGATATCCGTCTGTTTCTTGCATTACACAGCCTAATGCCGGAGTGGCAACTGCACGTAATAAGGCTGCTTCGCTGGCAAAAGGGAAATACCTGCTCCCGGTTGATGCTGATAACCGGATATCTCCTGCTTTTATTGCAGATGCAGTCCGGATAATCGAACAGGATCCGGAAGTGAAGGTTGTTGCTCCCTCTGCCGAGTTTTTCGGCGACAAGACCGGAGCCTGGAAGCTTCCTGATTTTTCCTTACAACTGCTTGCCCGTAAGAATATCATGGATACCTGTGCATTGTATTACAAAACAGACTGGGAACGCGTCGGTGGTTACAATCAGGAAATCATAGCACGTGAAGACTGGGCTTTTTGGATTGCTTTACTCAAGCAGGGAGGGAAGGTTGTTCGCCTGTCTCAAACCGGTTTGTATTATCGGATACGGAAAGACTCAAAAAGGGTGACCGACCGAAAATTAAAAAAGCATGTCTTGCAAACGCTCAATAAACTGCATCCCGAATTTTTTCAGCTCTATCTGGGAGGGCCGCTCCGTTATAACCGAAGCTGGTCAAGACCGATAAACTTTATCTCAAGATTGTTTTGCGGCCGGAAAATGGGTGTCAATCCGACTTATAGTACATTGGATAATTTCATCTATTCTTTGCCTGAGCGATTCGCGCGGGAGGGAGAATATATTTATCAGGGAAGAAATGAACTGAAGTGTTTCTGTATTGATGATGTCGAAGTGATTGTGAAGTCATATCAAAGACCGATTTGGATCAACCGGATCATCTACGGCTTTATCCGTCCTTCGAAAGCAGAACGCTCGTTCGAATATGCGAAGAAATTTATCGATGCCGGGATAGGGTCTCCTACACCTGTCGGATATTTGGCTGTGCGCAGGGGGTTTTTGCTGCGCGATAGCTATTTTATTTCGCTTAAATCAAGTTGTGATCTTCAATTTACCGATTTTAAAAAGCGCACGTTTACGTACCAAAAAGAAATTCTTGAAGCGATCGGGCGGACGACTGCCCGAATGCATGAAAGCGGATTCTGGCATAAAGATTATTCGGGAGGGAATATTCTGTTTCGTGACGAACTCCCTGTTCCGGTAGAAATCATAGATCTCAACAGAATGCGTTTTCAACAAATAGATATGCGCACCGGATGTAAGAATTTCGAACGTTTGAAAGGTACGCATGAAATGTTTTCTCTGATGGGTAAGGCCTATGCTGAGGAACGAAAGATGAATGAAAAAGAATGTGTTTCTTTAATTAATAAGTTTCATGATTGATAATCTGCCTAAAGTGACCGTTGTGACGGTCTGTTTTAACGCCGCAGATGTGATCCAAAAAACAATGGATAGTGTTTTAGAACAGACCTATCCGAGTATTGAATACCTCATTATTGACGGATATTCGAAGGATAACACATTGGACCTGGTTAAAAGTATGGAGCCTTTCTTTTTAGAAAGAGGCTGCGAATTCAGAATTACCAGTGAAAAAGACCGGGGTATTTATGATGCGATGAACAAGGGGATTTCTCAGGCTTCGGGAAAATGGATCTGCTTTATGAATGCCGGAGATGTTTTCAGTGATCCGGATGTTATTTCAAAGGCATTTTGTGATGATCCCGAGGAGGTCGTTTTGTATGGTGATACGATTGTGGAAAAATCTTTTGGAAACATCTGTATGAAACCCAAATCACTGGATTGTCTGAAAAAGAAAATGCCGTTCTGTCACCAATCTGTCTTCGTTCCTGCTTCTGTTCTGAAAAAACATCCTTTCCAACTGGATTTTCGAATCGTTGCCGATTATAAATTCTTTTACGATTATTATCAGCGTGGCGGTAAATTCCGTTACCTCGATTTTCCGGTTTCCAACTTTGAGGCTGAGCAAGGATTATCGTCCTCTTCCGCTTTAAGAGCGAATAAGGAAAAAGCGCTGGTTAACGGGCGTTATCATACCGTTT
>JBOFCW010000313.1:0-3437 GCA_051646395.1 Bacteroidales bacterium | reverse complement strand
CACGTATTTTTCGAAAGTACTTGCCGGAAGCATCACAAACGGAATTGAATTATTGCCATGATTGATTTTGCGATGAAGAAGTTGCGTTAGCCTTACTGTTACTCCCAACAGGGTAAACACGAAGATGAACATGACCAGCGTCCGCGATCCCTCCATAAACGAATGGGAGTAAGGATCTTGTGCCGTCAGGTACCGGAAGGTCATGATGCCCAGCAGAACCGCTTCGGCTACGGCAAATACCGTAAATAGTATTTTCTGATAACTTGCCCGGTTATACTTCAGTAAGTTGAATAGCCGGGTGAAACTGAAATTATTTTCCATTGACGTAAAGGTTGAATCGTTATTTATCAGCGAATATCTCTTCCATTTTCGTTTTGTTCTGCGTCACGGCGTTGAAGAGCATTTCCATATCTACCGTAGCCGGTTCGCCGCAGGTATTCACCGTGACGCCACGTACTCCGCGGATCGAATTTTCCAGGTAAAGCGGAATCTGGCCATGATCCACGTCGCCGAACCAAAGCCGGTCTTCGATCTCAGCCAGGGTGCTGTTGAGCAAGACGCCTTCATTCTCCAGAATAATCACCGCGTTGATCAGGTTTTCCAAATCACGGACCTGATGGGTAGATATCAGGATCGTTCGTTGTTCGTCTGCTATTCCGGCAATCAGTTTGCGGAATATGCTTTTCGAAGGGATATCCAGTCCGTTGGTGGGTTCGTCCATGATCAGAAACTGCGTATTGCAGGCGATCGCCAGGGCGATCAGCGCTTTTTTCTGTTGTCCCAGCGACATGCGGGGCAGTTTGTTCGCTACAGGAACTTCGAACTCGCGGAGCGCCTTTTCAAGCAGATCCGATTCAAATGAAGGGTAAAAGGGTGCCGTTAGTGTTGCCAACGCACCGATGGTCATATCCGGCACGAAAGGCGTTTCCGGGATGATGCATACCTCTTGCAGGAAAAGCGGAGAGCGGTCAAAAGGCTTCTGGCCGTTAACGAAACATGCTCCCTGCGGTTTTAAAAGACCGCAGATGATTTTCAGCAACGTACTTTTTCCCACTCCGTTCTTGCCGAGTATTCCATAAATATTACCCGGAACGAGTTTCATACTGATTCCCTGTAAAACGGGATGATTCCGTTTGTAAGAATAACTGATTTCTTTTAATTCGATCATAGCATGTAGAATGAAGATGTGATTAAAAACCAAATAAAGCTGCCAGAATTAGGATAATCTGATAAATGATAGTTCTGATCATGGCTATTTAATATTTAGTAGGTGTATTAGTTTAATAGTACACTGCAAATGTATGGAGTTTGATAATTCAAACAAATTTTTTTAATTGTTTTTTTATTGATAATCACTCATTCACTCTTTGTATCGCAAAGCTGAATTGAGAAAAGCTCATGAATAGAATTACCTTTGCGATTCCAAATCGTAAAATAATATCGATTTGTTTACGGATATTAATCACAATAAACTTGCACGGTTTTTGGTTATTTTCGAAATATTCAATCAAAAAATAAAAGACTAAAAAATGAAATCGCCATAACTCACCTAAAGTTGAGATACCCAACATAAGGTATATAAATGGCGCATCTGACTTTGATGAAAAAAATAAATTATATACAGATGAAACAAGAAATACTGTTTGTTCTTCTTAATGACTTTGCCGATTGGGAGGGATCATACATTGCACCCTGCCTGAATAACGGGTTGCAAGGGGGACGAGAGAGCCAATATATTGTTAAAACGGTATCGATAACGAAAGAACCGGTAATGTCTTGCGGAGGGATGCGGATTTTGCCGGATTATGATCTCAGTGATATTCCGGCGAATTTTGCAGGAGTCATCCTGATTGGTGGAACAAGGTGGTTCACTCCTGAAGCAGAGCTTATGGTTCCATTGGTGACGGATGCGCTCGCACGTAAGAGAATGGTTGCCGGTATTTGCAACGGTTCTGTTTTTCTTGGTAAACACGGATTTCTCAATGAAGTGAATCATACAAGCAATGGGTTGGAGTATCTGCAGTCTTTCGCCGGAATCAATTATACAGGCGAAGCTCATTATGTCGATGCCGCTGCGATTAGGGATAAAAATATCGTTACGGCAAACGGATTTTCTGCACTCGAGTTTTGTCGGGAAATTCTTTATGCACTGGATGCGGATACAGCCGGAAATATCGAAAGGAATTATCGGATGAATAAGACCGGCGTCTGGGAGTATGCTGAAAATGAGTGAATCACCGGAATCTGTCGCGCACCGGTTATTATGAATCAAATTTCTTCGATTATGAATTACCCTTTCCCTGAAGTATACTGCTTCGATTTACTTCGCTCTTTTCCGGATCTTTCGCATTTTGTCACTATGCGCGGATCTTCCGTTTCGGATGATCCCTATTCGTCGTTTAATATCTGCGATTATACGGGGGATGATTTAAAACGGATCCAGGCCAACAGGATCAGACTGGCAGCCGGACTGGGAATCCGGACGGAAGAGATAATTGTGCCCCGACAGGTACATGGCGATGAGATTGCCGTGATCCGGTTTGCCGGAGAAACACCCGAAGCCGATGCGGTGGTAACGGATCTGCCGGAAATATGCCTGACGGTTTCTACGGCCGATTGCGTACCGGTGTTGTTGTATTGTCCTCACCGAAAGGTTATTGCCGCGGTCCATGCCGGCTGGCGGGGAACGGTAAAACGGATCGCGGCGAAGACGGTCCGTTTCATGTGCGAACATTACGGATGCGTACCCGGAGAGATCGTGGCGGCCATCGGGCCGTCCATCTCCGCGGAAATCTATGAAGTGGGCGATGAGGTGGCCGAAGTTTTCCGGGCGTGTGGTTTCGCCGGATGCGTACTTCCTTCTCCCAAAGAGGGCAAAGCGCATATCGATTTGTGGCGTGCCAACCGGGAAGACCTGCTTGCAGCCGGCCTATTGCCGGAGCATATTGAAACCGCCGGTATCTGTACTTACCGCGAGCATGAGCGTTTCTTTTCAGCACGACGGCTGGGAATTCGTTCGGGCAGGATTTCGTCGGGGATCATGTTGAGAAAAGGGTAAAACGGAGATAAATAAAAGTTGGTTTAAACCGGATTCGTTAGATGTTACGTTGATAAAATAATTATAAATTAATGATGCAAATTAAAAAGATATTAGCCTTAATCAGCTTGTCAATATTATTCCAAGCTTGCCCGAATGAAGATGGGCATCGTTATATTGAGATAATTCCAAATATTGGGTAAATGAATCCTTTACAATCCAAATAAGATTAGAAATATAGCTAAAAATGCACAGATAATCGGAATTATTCCGATTATCTGTGCATTTTTAGCTATATTAGCTTTATATAATCAGTAAATTTATGCAGTCATTACAATCATTTGGGCCGGTTCCTATAGATTCAGGGGCGCTTTCTTTTATAATCGGAGAATATAAATCG